>DASUMN010000286.1:0-20595 GCA_036277675.1 Nitrospira sp.
GGGTCGTCGGCCATGCCGCACAAGCGCAATCCGATCGTCTCCGAAAACCTCTGCGGCTTGGCACGAATTGTAAGAGCCAACAGCCTGGCGGCGATGGAAAACGTGGCCTTGTGGCATGAGCGGGACATCAGCCATTCCTCTGTTGAGCGCGTCATCATGCCGGACAGCACGATCCTGACCGATTACATGCTGGCTAAAGTGACGGATCTTATCAAGCACCTGGTCGTGTACCCGGATCGCATGAGGCGGAACCTCGAACTGACGGGCGGGTTGGTCTATTCGCAGCGGCTGTTGCTGGCGCTCATTGAGAAGGGAGCACAACGCAAAGAGTCCTACGAAGCGGTGCAGCGCAATGCCATGGCCTCCTGGCAAGGCGCCGGAGGGCTTCAGGAGTTGGTAAAGAAGGATCCCTTCATTACACGCCATCTCAAAGGGCGCGAGATTGCGGCGTGTTTTAACCCGAAATATTATCTGCGGCACCTCGACAGGATTTACCGGCGAGTGTTTCGAACTCGAGGGCGGTTGGTGCCGAAAGCATGAGGAAAGGAGTCCGGGTTATGAGACATCGTCTGGCGCTGCTTGCCGCGGGATCGTTCCTTGTGGCGGGTCTTTGGGCGCCGTGTTCGTTTGCCGCTGCGGATCGGGAGAAGCTGTTGACGGAGCCGGGTGTCTACGGCACCTTCGCCACGTTCAGGCTGGATGACGCCTGGATGAAGCAGGATCAGGCAATGCGGATCAGTCAGTTAACCCTGTTCAAAGGCGTAGTCGAGCAGCATCGTGAGAAGATCGCCATCGATCTCTATCTGTTGCGTGGGTTGTCCGATCAGGCCGATCTCATGTTCCGCGTGCATGCGACCGAGTTGCACGACACCCAGCAATTTCTCGTGGATCTTGGGAGTAGCACGTTCGGCAAACATCTCAAACTGGGTGGGCTTATGCACGGGTTGACCAAAAAGCCCAATTACGTGCCGGGACTTTCGGATCAGCTGAAGGCCGACTTGAAAACGGCGAGTGATCCGGGGCTGAAACCGTATGCGATTGTGATTCCGATCAGAAAAAACGCGGACTGGTGGGCGCTGGACCGTGAGACGCGTGCGGCCATGATGCGAGAGCATACAGAGGCGACGATGCCGTATCTCAAAACGGTCAAACGCAAGCTCTATCATTCCAGCGGATTGGACGACCTGGATTTCATTACCTATTTTGAAACGTCCAAGCTGGAAGAGTTTCACAGCCTGGTCTTGTCACTGGAGCAGGTCAAAGAGTTTCAATATACGCGTCGATTCGGTCACCCGACGTTGATCGGTACCGTCAAGTCGGTGGATGAGATCATCGAGGCGCTCGCGCAATAACGCATCCGGATGGGGAGAGTCTATGGACGGGATCGGACCGATGTTGTACGAAGGAAAAGCCAAGAAGATTTTCGCGGCTTCGCGTCCGGATCAGGTTGTTCAGTATTTCAAGGATGACGCGACGGCCTTCAATGCCGAAAAACGCGGCACGATCGTCGACAAAGGCGTCGTCAACAACAAGGTGTCGGAACGGTTGTTCAAGCTGCTTGAAGAGCGTGGAGTCTCGACGCATTTCCTGGAACGGCTGAGTGAGCGGGAAATGCTGACCAAAAAAGTTACCATCGTGCCGGTCGAAGTCGTGGTACGGAATGTCGTGGCGGGCAGCTTGGCCAAGCGGCTGGGGTTGCCGGTCGGCAATACCATTGAGCCGGCGATCGTCGAGTTCTACTACAAGAACGATGCGCTCGGCGATCCGTTGGTCACCGACGATCATCTTCGCCTGATGAACGTTGCGACACCTGCCGTGCTGCGCGAATTGCGCGACTTGGCCCAGCGCGTCAATGCGGTGCTGAAGCCCTTCTTCGCCGAGCGAAAGATGCAGTTGGTCGATTTCAAGCTT
Source organism: Nitrospira sp. (assembly GCA_036277675.1). GTDB lineage: Bacteria > Nitrospirota > Nitrospiria > Nitrospirales > Nitrospiraceae > Nitrospira_D. Next base: position 1,912 of record DASUMN010000286.1, read on the forward strand.
GAGTTTGGGGTGTATCACAACAAGCTGATCTTGGCCGATGAGATTTCGCCGGACACGTGCCGTTTGTGGGACATGGCCACCGGCGAATCGATGGACAAGGATCGGTTCAGAAAGGACATGGGGAAGATCGAGGAGGCGTATCAGGAGGTGCTGAAGAGGGTGTGTGAATGAAGCGGATCTTGGAGGGACGCGCTGACAGTTTCTGTGCTCGCGCGCCGCGCACGCAAGATCAATTCTGTAGTGCTGAGTCACGGGCGGTGCTCGTCGCATGCGCGCAATAGAAACTGATCACCGCATCCCTCCCGCAAGACCAGGAACCTTTCTTAACTAGGAGGGGAGGAAGAAGGAAGAGGATGCTGCGGGCGTATTTGAATTATGGCTTGGTTGCGTCGATAGTGGTGTGGGCGGCCATCGTCGGCATGATGGCCTATCGGCTCAACGAATCACCCTGGCGGTGGGCGTTCGTCGGGTTGGTGTTTTGCGGCGGGCTCACCATCGCCGTGATCTTTTGGATCAAGAGATATGTGGATCGGATGACCGAAGCGGAAAGAAAGCAGGAGAGCAAGTCGTGAAAGCCAAAATTCATGTGACATTGAAACAGGGGATTCTGGACCCACAGGGCAAAGCCATCGAACATGCGCTGGACTCGCTGGGCTTCAAGCACGCGGCGAACGTGCGAGTGGGGAAGTACATGGAACTGGATCTTGATCAAACCGATAGGACCAAGGCTGAGGCTGAGGTCAAAGCCATGTGCGAAAAGCTCTTGGCGAATACGATCATTGAGGAATACCGGTACGAATTGGGGTGACCATATCTCGATATGAGGCTGGACTGATGAACATTGGCGTGGTGGTGTTCCCCGGCAGTAATTGCGATCACGATTGTCAGTACGTCTTTCGGGATGTGCTTGGCCAAGAAGTGACGATGGTCTGGCATAAGGAGACCTCGTTGACGGGACTCGATGCCGTCATCCTGCCCGGCGGTTTCTCCTATGGTGATTATCTGCGAACTGGCGCCATTGCGCGTTTTTCGCCGGTAATGGGAGCCGTGAAGAAGTATGCCGCTGACGGTGGACTGGTGCTGGGCATCTGTAATGGATTCCAGATTCTGCTCGAAGCAGGGTTGTTGCCCGGCGCGATGTTACGGAACCAGTCGCTGCATTTCATCTGCAACGATGTGTATGTGCGGGTGGAAAATGCGGCTACGCCGTTTACGGGTGCCTGCAGGTCTGGCCAAGTGCTCAAGATACCCATTGCCCATGCGGATGGGAATTACTACACCGATCCAGTCACGCTGGCGGGTCTTCAGGCCAATGCCCAAGTCGTCTTTCGCTATTGTACGCCGGATGGCAAGGTGACGCCGGAGGCGAATCCGAACGGCTCGCTCGATAACATCGCAGGAATTCGAAATGCCGGCGGCAACGTGCTCGGCCTGATGCCGCATCCCGAACGCTGTGCCGAGTCGATGTTAGGGAACGACGACGGGCGGCGGATTTTGGCGTCACTGGTGGAGGGGATGAAGCAGAAGTCCGTCGGTGTGTGACGGATAGGAACAATGGAATCCGGCGCAGTTGGCGGCTAAGTATGGTGGTATGAAACCTGCCAGAGACGGATTGAAGATGGAAGGCGGTCGCGGTAGAGTGTAGCGTTCGTGTGTCGGTAGCACGAGTAACCGTATCTCTCAATTTCATCATGAGGAGGGTCGAGATGAAGGGTATAGGCGCAGCAGTGGCGATCGTTGGTGTGCTGGCATTGGGTATCGGGGTCGATGCGTGGGCGGCGAAGGATGACGGCAGCAAGCTCACGATCACGAGCCCGGCCCAAGGGGCAAAGGTCGGAAGCGATGTCGAAATTGTCTATGATCTGACAAAGGGCAGTGACGCGACGCATGCGCACTGTTTCGTCGACGGGGAATATCAGAAGGGCTGGAAGGGGACGGTCAAGGGTATGTCCCCTGGGACCCATGAAATCAAGGTGATTGCGGCGGACAAGGATCATCAAACGTTAGCCGCTGAAGCTTCCGTGAAAGTGGAAGTGCAGTAGTACGCAATCTGAGTTTGCTGATCACACTAACGGACGCAGCGGGGCGCCGGATGCGCGGCCCGCTGCGTCCAGGAAGTGCCACTTGCCGCGATAGTAGAATCTGAACCTCGGCATGTCGGGAGACACCATAGAAACTGTTCGCACCATGACTGCAAGGGCTTGATACAGGCCGGCATGCCGTTTATCACCAAAGAGCTCATCGCTCAGCACAATCTGACGGGCGATGAATACAAGAAGATCATCGAGACTCTCGGGCGCGAGCCGAATCTGACGGAACTTGGCATGTTTTCCGTCATGTGGTCGGAGCACTGTTCCTACAAGAGTTCGCGAGCCCATTTGAAGAAACTGCCGACCACGGGGCCGCGTGTCGTGCAGGGGCCCGGGGAGAATGCCGGCGCGGTGGACATCGGCGACGGGCTCTGCGTGGTCTTCAAAATGGAGTCGCATAATCATCCGTCGTTCATCGAGCCGTATCAAGGAGCGGCGACCGGCGTGGGCGGCATTCTGCGTGACGTATTTACGATGGGCGCGCGGCCGATTGCGCTGCTGGATTCGCTTCGTTTCGGCGGGTTGGATACGGCGAAAAATCGGCATCTGATGAAGGGCGTCGTCGCCGGCATTGCCGGCTACGGCAATTGCATGGGTGTGCCGACAGTGGGCGGAGAGATCGTCTTCAATGACATCTATTCGCTGAATCCCCTGGTCAATGTGTTTTGCCTGGGTATTGCGCACAAGGACAAGATTTTTCGCGGGACTGCGGCAGGGGTCGGTAATCCCGTGATCTATTTTGGCTCAAAAACGGGCCGCGACGGGATTCATGGGGCGACGATGGCGTCCGATTCGTTCGATGACAAGTCGGAACAAAAACGGCCCACAGTGCAGGTCGGCGATCCATTTCAAGAAAAGTTGCTGCTCGAAGCCTGCCTGGAACTCATGGCCGGCGATCTGCTGGTCGGGATCCAAGACATGGGTGCGGCCGGGCTCACGAGTTCCTCCTGCGAAATGGCGTCGCGCGCGGGGAACGGCATCGAGCTGGATCTGACCCATGTCCCGCGCCGCGAGCCGGGCATGACGCCGTATGAATTGATGCTGTCGGAGTCGCAAGAGCGGATGCTCATGGTGGCGAAGGCCGGCAAGGAAGATGAGTGCCTGGCAATCTGCCGGAAGTGGGATTTGGACGTGGCAGTGGTTGGACGGGTCACCGGCGACGGGATCTTGCGCGTGAAGGATCAAGGGGCAGTCGTGGCGGAGATCCCGGCGAAGGCGCTGGCGGACGACGGCCCGCGCTACGAACGTCCGTACGCGCCGCCGGCGTATCAGGACATACTGACGAATCTGAATTACGACCTCATTCCCGACGTGAAAGACGCCAATACCGCACTGCTGTCTCTTTTGGAATCGCCGACGATTGCGAGTAAACGGTGGGTCTATCATCAGTACGATCACATGGTGCGGACGAATACGATGGTTCGGCCCGGTTCGGATGCAGCGGTGGTGCGGATCAAAGGCACGAACAAGGCCGTGGCGATGACGGTCGATTGCAACAGCCGGTATTGTATGCTGCATCCGTACGAAGGCGCCCGTCTGGCTGTGGCCGAGGCGGCACGCAATCTGGTCTGCTCCGGCGCCGAGCCGATCGGCCTGACGGATTGCTTGAATTTCGGCAATCCTGAACGATCCGACATCATGTGGCAATTCGTCCTGGCGATCGAAGGCATGAAGGACGCGTGCGAACATCTCCGGGTGCCCATCGTGAGTGGAAATGTCAGTTTCTACAATGAGACCAACGGACTGTCGATCTATCCGACGCCGATGCTGGGCATGGTAGGATTGATTGAGCAAGCCGATCAGACGATGACGCAGTGGTTCAAGGCGGAAGGCGACGACATCATTGTGTTGGGAGCGGCCCGGGAGGACTTAGGCGGGTCAGAGTATCTGAAAGTCGTCCAGGCGCGAGAACAAGGCTCGCCGCCGTTCTTGAACATGGATGTGGAAAAGGCGCTGCATGATTGTGTCTTGGCGCTGATTCGCGCTGGGTTGGTGCAATCGGCGCACGACTGTTCGGACGGCGGGTTGGTTGTCGCATTGGCTGAAAGCGCGATGTCGGGGCCAGACCGGCTACTGGGCGCTGTGGTAACATTGGCACTGGGCCGGCTCCGAAAAGACGCGGTGCTGTTCGGCGAAAGCCAGTCTCGGGTGGTGCTCTCGGCCAAACCGGTCCACCGGGAGGCGATTCTCGATGGTGCGAGGCGCGCCGGTGTGCCTGTCGCGGTGATCGGATCTGTCACGGGCGACCGGCTGGTTGTCTCGCTGGAGGGTGAGCAGCCGGTTGCGAACGTGATTGATGTGCCTGTGGCGTCGCTCTACGACCGATGGGCGTTCTCGATCGAACGAACGCTCAAGGACGAGTGAGGGAGCAGCCGTAAGGGGACAGGAGTTATGAGCAAGGAACACAATGATTTGTCCAGCCCCTCATGCCGTACCTTTCACCCCGCATCGTTGATTATGCCGGACAAGTTTCACGAAGAATGTGCGGTCGTCGGGGTTTTCGGCCATGAAGAGGCCGCCAATCTGACCTATCTTGGACTCTATGCGCTCCAGCATCGTGGCCAGGAAGCCTCCGGCATCGTGTCGGGGGATGGAAATCAGTTCTTCGTCCAAAAGGGCATGGGCCTTGTCGCCGACATTTATCATAAGGCGTCGCTGGAAAAACTTCCCGGGTACATGGCCATCGGCCATAACCGGTATTCCACGGCCGGCGGCAACGACCTGAAAAATGTGCAGCCGCTGACCGTCAATTTCGCGCTCGGTAATTTGGCCTTGGCGCACAACGGCAATCTCATCAATGCCCAGGTGCTCCGCAACGAACTCGAGGCGTACGGTGCGATCTTTCAGTCCACGTCGGACAGCGAGGTCATCATCCATCTGATCGCGCACTCGAAGGCCGGGTCGTTTCTCGCGCGCGTGATGGATGCCCTCAATCAAGTGCGCGGTGCGTTTTCCGTCGTGCTTTTGACCGATAACGGCCTCATTGCCGCGCGCGATCCCCATGGATTGCGGCCGCTCTGCCTTGGACGGGTGCGCAGCAGTTGGATCGTGGCGTCCGAGACCTGCGCCTTCGATTTACTCGACGCGGAATATGTTCGGGAGATCGAACCGGGTGAGCTGGTAGTGATCAGCGAACAAGGGTTGGACAGTCACCGGCCGTTTCCCAAAATGGATCAGGCGATGTGTGTCTTCGAATATGTCTATTTCGCCAGACCCGACAGCCGGATCTTCGGCGCGAACGCCGTGTACGCAACACGCAAAGCGCTTGGACGGCAACTGGCGCAAGAGTCTTGGGTGCCGGCGGATATCGTCATTCCGGTGCCGGATTCGGGCGTGCCCGCTGCGTTGGGCTATGCGGAAGGCGGCAGGATCCGGTTCGAGACCGGACTGATTCGGAACCACTATGTCGGGAGGACGTTCATCGAGCCGGAACAGTCGATTCGCCATTTCGGTGTCAAGGTGAAGCTGAACGCCGTCTCCGAAGTTTTGTCCGGGAAGCGGGTGGTGGTGGTGGACGACTCCCTAGTCCGTGGTACGACCAGCCGGAAGATCGTTAAGATGATCCGGCAGGCCGGGGCCAAGGAAGTGCATATGCGGATCAGTTCACCGCCGATTGTCTCGCCATGTTTTTACGGAATCGATACGCCGACCAAAAAAGAACTTATTGCCTCCAACCATTCGACCGAAGAAATCCGCAAGTACATCACGGCCGACAGTTTGGCCTACCTCAGCCTCGAAGGGATGCTCGAGGTGGTGCCGGGATCCCCCGAGCACTACTGTAGCGCATGCTTCACGGAGCGCTATCCCATCCCGTTCACCCGTGCCGAAGAACTGCAACTGGGCTTGTTCGAGCCGGCGCGCTGATCACGCAAGAGAGATATGGAACGAATGAAGCCACGATCGAAGTCGAGGGTGCCGGTGGATTATCGCGTCACGTTTACCGGTGACAACTTGACCGGGGAAGGTGTGTTGACCAATCTTACGATCGGCGGCGGCCAGATTGAAAGCGACGTTCAGTTTGCCATCGGGGCGCATCTCTGTCTGCACGTTGAACTCTCCGGAGCCCGGTTTCCGATCGTGATCGCGCTTGCCGTCGTTCGGTGGAAACAGGACGAGCGATACGGCATCGAGTTTGTCCGATTCGAGGGCGAAGCCAAGCAGCAGCTCCAAGACATGCTCAACCAGCATGATAGTTGACCCCCAGACAAATTACGCTCTCCCTTCGGTTGCCCGCTTAAAAATCACCGTGCTAGGATGCGGGATCTGCTGACGTGGCGGCGTGCGGTAAGAGACGAGATTGTAAGGAGAGGCGGTTGCGATGGATGAGATGGAAGATGGGAAGCAGAAGTTTGTGGAAGTCGTGAAGGGAGTGGACGGGACGGTCCAGGTCGTGATTCCGACCACGCCGTCGAACAGCCTGTTCCTGATTTCGCTGACCAAAGGGCAGAACCGAAAGTTCATCACAGTGTCGGAAGACGACATCATCGATTTGCCACACGAGGCTGGAATTCTTGCCAAGGTCACAAAGATGGTGAGGGACGCGGTGGCGGCCCTCTGATTGAGTCCGTGCCATACCCTATGAGCCCGCTTCGACGCAGCGAGACGAGCCAGCAATTCTCAGGTCCCCCATGAAACAACTTCTGCCCGGCATTTGGCAATGGTCGTGGTTTTCAGAGGAGAAACAGCTCGACTTCAATGGGCTGTTTCTTGCGACCGGTGAGCACACAATACTGATAGACCCGCCTCCAATGACAGCCGAGGCGAGATCCCTCATTCTGCGGAACGGGCCGGTCGATTACATTGTTGTGACGAATCGAGACCACGCTCGGGAAGCGGCGGCTTGCCAAGTGGAGTTCGCGTGCCGGCTGTACGTTCCTGAATTGGACGCGCCACAGATGGATGTGAAACCGACGAACACCTATACAGACGGCGAACTGCTGCCCGGCGGCATCTGGGTGATTCAGTTGAAGGACCAGAAATCGCCGGGCGAGTCGGCATTGTTCATTCAGCAGGGGCAAGGTGTGCTGATCGTCGGGGATGCGTTGATCGGCAAACCGGCTGGAAGTGTGAATCAGTTGCCCGCCGAGAAGTACGCCGATGCGGCGAAGGCTAAGGAGGGACTCCGCCGGCTTCTGAAGTACGAGTTCGACAGTCTTCTCGTTGGAGATGGCATTTCCATTCTCACCGGCGGCAAGCCGGCGGTCGCGCGGTTATTGGATGGAGCGGCATGACGTTGCGTAACGGATCGTCTGAAGAATTGAATCGCCAAGGCAACGACTTCTTCTCGCGTGGGCACTATACGGACGCCTATACCTGCTATGCCAAAGCATTGGAGTGCGATCGACTGACCGGAGACCGTCGGGCGTTGGCGGCGACGCTCGGCAATCTCGGCAATATCTGCGCGGTGAGCGGACGGCGCGACGCGGCACAGGTCCATTATCAAGAGGTCTTGGAATTGCAGAAGATTCTCGGAGATGAGCGGGGCATCGGTACGACACTGGCGAATTTGGGCAATCTGCGGGCCGACGCCGGTGAATGGGACCGGGCGCGAGCCTACTATCTTGAGGCACTCGACCTTATCAGAAAAACACGTGATGAAGCGGCTGAGGCGGTGTTGTTGTCGGATCTTGGCCTGGTGGCGCGCGAGACCGGCCAGTTCGACGACGCGATCCGATATTATGAACGTTCGCTGGGACTGATGCAGCGGTTGGCCAATCAGGGCGGCGTGGCGGACGCTTGGCGTATGATCGGACGCACGTTCCTGGTGCAACAACGATACGATGACGCGATTGCCTGCTGCCAGACCAGCCTGTCGATTGCCGAACGGTCCGGTGACGAACTCCGCGCAGGCGGAGCCCGGTACGTGTTGGCCCAATGTTTTGAAGAGACCAATCGGATACCAGAGGCTGCAGACCTGCTGGAACTTGTGGTTGCGATGGATCGCAAGTACCGATTGCCCAAGCTCGACGAGAATACACGCCGCTTGGCGGCCTTGCGTGACCGACTCACAACCCGGAGTAACCGGCAGCCTGCAGGAAAGATCCCTGTATGACCGAATCTGTTTCACCAGACTGGCAGCAACTTCGGTCCTCGCTGATGCGGGCCTTTCCCCAATTCTACGAATTGGAGTCCGGCGGTCCGTTGGTCATGGATCTGGGATCGGACGGCTGGCTTGTGGAAGTCAAACCGGATGGTGCGGTGGTCTGCCAGTATGGTCTGGCGATGGACGAGGTGATGGCACTGATGTCGGATGGGACGCCGGAGGATCTGGGCACCGACGAAGTCGCCAAACAGGCCAAGTATTTTCTCCAGCCGGCGGTGTCGAAATTTCGACCCCTGCTCGCGCAATCCGGATTCACGGAGGAGACTGAGATCAATGACGAGTTCGTCGCGGTGACGTTTACGCGAGCCGTAGATATCCAGAATTCGGCCAAGGTAGAGGATCTTATCCGGTGGTGTTGCCGACAGATCGGCGGTAAGGCATGAATCGATCGATCACGACGTTCGATGAGTTTCGCAATGCGGTCTCGGCGTATCGGTTACCGGTGGTCTTGCTGGCAGCATTGGAATTGGACCTGTGTACGGTGGTTGGGACCCGGACTTGTAGGATCTCCGATCTGGCCAAGGAACTCAAGGTCAGCGAACGGGGATTGGCCATTCTCTGCCGAAATCTGGCCATGGCCGGAGTCCTGATCAAGAAAGGGGCCATCTACAAGAACAGCCGGCTGGGGGCAACGGCGTTAAACGCCAAGCATCCGGCCTATCGAGGTGGCTATTTGGACTTGATCAAGAACCATTGGCATGATTGGTGTCGGTTGCCGGAATCCCTCCGAAGCGGATTGCCAATTGATCATGACGTGCCGGACAGTCCGGAGTGGCGGCGGCGGTTCACCTGGGCCATGCACCACCGGACGCTCGAGATCGCGCCTGCGATCACCGCGCAGGTGAAGCTGGGTGGATCCGGTACGTTATTGGATCTTGGGGGAGGCCCCGGCACCTATGCGTTGGCCTTTCTTGCCCACAATCCTCATCTGCGAGCCACCGTCTGCGACCGTGATGCGGCCTTGGACGTAGCAAGGGAAGTTGCTGCGACTCACAAGTCAGGCCGGCGGTTATCCTATCTACCTCTTGATTTTACGAAGGAGTCAATTCCAGGTACGTACGACGTGATCTGGTATTCCAATGTGTTGCATATCTATTCACCGGAGGACAATCAGGCGATCTTCCGACGTGCCTTGGCAGCCTTGGCCCCAGGCGGACGACTGATCATCCAAGACGCGTTTCTGCATGATCGTGAAGGGTTGTTTCCCGCGGATGCGAGCCTCTTTGCCGTGTCCATGCTGCTGTTTACAAAGGGCGGCGACACCTATTCAATGGTGGAGGTGAAACGATGGCTCAGTGACGCTGGGTTTAGCCAGGTGAAGTCGCTGCACATCAAGAAGTCGACGGAGGATTGGGAGGGCGGGATTCTAGTGGCGTCGGCGCCCAAGTCACGTCCAAAAATGAACGCCCGCCGAACAGGATCAAGAGGAAGTTCAAACAGCCACTGATCAGATTGTTCAGGAAGGACGGCTCTATTTCTGAATCGTTCGTCAGAATCTGTATGGTTGTTGCCAGGTCAAGAGCCAGTCCGACGGTCCCATACATCACACAGGCCATCGCGGCCCACCAATATCCCCGCCAAATCAGTACCGCCAAGCAGAGTGGAGTAAGGACCAGAAAGCCGATCCACCAAGGTTGAGACGGTGCTGTCGTCAACTCCGGTCTGGTAGTCAGAGCTCCGAACCCAACGACCACGATTCCGACTAACAGGGTGAGTAACGCAGTTCGCTTCATAGAGAGACTATAGACCGGAGGAATCATGCCCGCAACGGGATAGGATTACCTTGGTGCAGCCCCTCCTTTTGGGGGGAATCTGACTACAGTGGGGGAATTTACCCGCAGCCAAGACCTCCTGCATGATACGCCCAAGCATGAGGAGGGTCTATGTCGCTGATTCACTGGTCGTCCCTACTGGGTGAGCCGCCAACCTCTCCATCCTCCGATCGACATTCTCGTTCAGGACATCATACCGGGACGGGAGTGAGAATGTCTTGGCACCGCGTCATGGTTGTCTCATTCCTGTTGGCCGCTGTGCTGATGTTTCTTCTGTTGGTGGGCGGCCAGGCCTGGGGCCAGACGGGAGCCGAGCAATCGGCCAAGGCGACGATCGTGGCGGCCGGGTTTGGCTATCAAAACGAGTTTGACTCCAGCATCACGGTCAAAGTGTACGATGCGATGTCTGGGGAAGTGCTGTCCGAAGATGTCTATGAATTGAGTATCAAGGAAGATCGTAACGGCGCCCGAGCGAATGCATCGAATGGGCGCATCTTTGCGGGCGGGGTGGGGCCGGGGGCAACCGACCTGTCGAATTTCATGCTTCGTGTCTACGATGCCAAGACCGGTGAGTTTCTATGGGCGGGCCAGCTCAATCTTACGCCGGATGAAGGAAGCAAACCAGGACACACAATTTCTACGCTGATACCCCGGCGTGCCGTCGTGATAAAGGTCGACAACGCTGAAGCCGATGCACGGCAGCCGCTCTTCCTGTTGCGCGCATTCGACGCGTCCACCGGAGGGGTGCTCTGGGAAGACGAATTTTCCACCGACGCTAAGGGTGTTGCGAAGGGCCAGCAGATCGCCGCTCATCTTGCGGATGACGCGTTGCCCGAAGCCGACACGTTTGATTTTCGAGTCCGGATGTTCGGCCGCGACGGCCGGACGATTTTGTGGGAAGATCAGGTCTTGCAGTGGGCAGCCGAGGAAAACGCCCAAGCTGTGGATGACGATCGAGCCCAGCTGCTTCCGGCCTGGACCGCACCACTCACACAGGCAGACGCTTCCGAAGAAATTTGACCGCAGCTCCGCTCCCATGAGTCATCCGGTTCATGGGGGCGCTCTTGCCGTTACGAACGCTTGTGCCCAATACTGTCGAGCCACTGTTGATGGAATTGCTCGTAGGACACGAACAATTTGTTTTGAATCGCCGTCGGTACCGATGCTCTGGCCTTGAACGCTTTCAAAAGCTCATTGACTTGCGTCATGCCCCACCGTTCCATCAGATAGCGTGTGGCAGAGGTGGCTTCCATGTATGCCAGCGTTGCCGCATCGGCAGGTAACATTCCCCAGGAACCTTCGAGGTAGCGCAAGGGAATCACGGCGACGTCCCCTCGCATCGCTTCATCGAGGTCAGGCCAGTCATCTCCAGCCCATTGCATCGCCAATCCTTCGTTGAGCCATGTAGGCAACGCCCCTGCGCTGGATCCTAAACGGTCGTGCAGCAGTGCATGGACATATTCGTGGCGTAACACATTGGTGAGCCATTTCGTATCCGTCGTGGCCCCTTGAGTCGGGATCTGAATGCGTCCGAGCGTCGGATCATACAGGCCATCGGCCCAGGCTGGGCTGCCGGTCGTGCCTTGAAACGATTCCTTGGTATGGAGCACTACCACGATGGGCTTGGAAGGAAAATGTCCGAACTTCTGCCCGATTTCTCGGTATGCATCTTCGAGTATTTCCAGGACGGTCGTCCAGGTCCCTTGGTCCTCAGCTCCGTCGAATTTCACCATAAAGTGAGTGCTGTTTCTGGTTGCCATACGGGATTCGACCGATTCCAGGCGGTGGAGTTTCTCGGTGATGGAGGCGAGATACGATTGGAGGGCCGGATCTTTCCGGGCGCGATCAGCGGCGTGGGCCAGGTGTTGTGCCGCTTCGGCGGAGTGACCCTGCTCGTGCAGGAGATCGGCCATCGCCAAGTGCGGAAAGGGTTCTTCAGGGGCGAGCCGGATTAATTTCTCCAGGAGACTGTGATTCAATGCCGGGTCTCGCTGTTCCCAGTAGGCATGGACCAGATTCATCAGAATGACGGAATTGGAGTCGTCGAGGGCCGCCGCGTTCTTGAACGCGTTGACGGAAACCTGTGTGCCGTGGAGTTGTTCTTGCTGCAGGCCCAGGTTGTTCCAGAGTACGGCCACAATGGATTTGACTTGTGCATTGTCGAGCAGAGACGGAGGCAGCGCACTCAGCCGGGTTTCTGCAAGCGGAAGATTGCGTTGTTCAATGTCATTACGGATGGTTTTCAAGAGCCTGTCGTGTGGGGAATTCGGAATGACGGTAAGGTCGATCGCGCGGATCGGCGTCGCCTCAGCGACACGAGGAGTCATCGTGGGCGGTGGAGGCGGTGGGGCGACAGCTTCGATGACTTCAGTGGGTGCTGAAATCGTCGGAAGGGACGGCTTGAGAAGCAGGTGGTAGCCGATGACCAGGGCTAACACCGATCCCATCGGGATGAGAATATGTGCAATGTTACGTCGATACATGGTGTTGTTCCCAAAGAAGCATAGCATCCGAGACAAGGCTGACCAAGCGATCCGCCAAAACAGGCGGGCCGTCATTGAGGGGGGCCGGGCACTGTGCTACGATCCGTTGTGATATGGAGACTCCCTTAGAGTCGGACTCCGTAACCCCGTTTCACATGTGGTTGGATCGTCTCGCACGTCCGATCGAGTTCGCGATGCGGGACGAATGCGCGCATCTGGGCACGGTCAAGAATCTCGGTGTCTTCGTCTCTACGCAAGTCCTCACTGCGCTGGCGAATCAGGTCTATCCCAAAACCATTGAAGCCCGCCTGGTATCGTTACGGAATTTGTTTATTGATTTTCAGCAGGCGCTGCCTGTGTCTGAACAGCGGCGCCGGTTACAGGCCGCTGCGGTCATCGTCACGTCGCTCCGTAGCGCTGCACCGGAGTTGTCGGCGTCAGCGGTTGAGGAATGTGAACCGGCCGCTCCCGTACATCGTTCGGATGGTCAAGAGCGGAACGGCCTCTGGAATGTGCCCATCCGTTTTGCAAAGGGGGTGGGGCCCGCGCGCACAGCGTTATTGCGGCGATTGAACGTAGAGACGGTCGAGGATGCCCTGTGGACTGTGCCGTGGCGGTATGAAGACCGTTCGGTGATGACCCCCATCGGCAATCTTGTCCCCGGTATGGCCGCCTCCATCTGCGGAGTCGTCAGAAAGTGTGAAGCCAAGCGCACGAAAAATCGGCGTCTTCGCGTGCTCGACGTCGGTGTCGAAGATCAGACCGGCCGGATGCAGGTCGTCTTCTTTAATCAACCATATTTGGAAGAGGTGCTCAGCATTGGGAAGCACGTGATGATGAGCGGGCGTGTGGTCGCCGGACGCCAGGGTTGGATGGTGCCTCGTATGGACGTGACGCAGTATGAAGTGATTGGAGAAGACGCGGAATCGACGCTGCATGTGGGGCGGATCGTGCCGATCTATCATGAAACGAAAGGATGGACGTCCCGCCAGATGCGGGTGCTGCAGAAAAGCCTGTTGCACACCCATGCGCGGGAGTTGCACGACCAGCTTCCTGTGCCGCTTCGAGCCCGTCAGCGGCTGATTCCGATTCATGAAGCGCTGCAGGACGTGCACTTCCCTAAGGCCGGAACCGATGCCCGTCTACTGGAGCAAGGCAAGACGCCGGCGCATCGGCGGTTGGCGTTCGAAGAGCTGTTTTTGCTTCAGATGGCGTTAGCGACCAGGCAACGGTCCGTTCAGAGTGAGCCGAAGGGGCTGCAGTTTAATCCACGGACCCCTCTTTTAGAAAAATTGGGGCGGCTGTTGCCGTTCCGTCTTACGGCCTCGCAGGATCGGGTGATTCGGGAAATCCTTCGTGACATGCTGTCGCCCAGGCCCATGAATCGGCTCGTCCAAGGCGATGTGGGGTCTGGAAAAACTGCCGTCGCCCTCCATGCCATCGTCATGGCCTGCGGGTCCGGTTATCAGGCGGCGTTGATGGCGCCGACGGAAATTCTCGCGGAGCAGCATTATCGAAGCCTATCTGGGATATTTGAGGCCTTGGGATTAAAGGCGGCGTTGCTGCGGGGAGGAGACAAGGCGTCAACCAAAAAAATGCAGATGTCCCAGTTGGCAGCCGGCGAGATTCAGGTAGCCATCGGGACACATGCGTTGATTCAAAAAGGAGTGGCGTTCAAAAACTTGGGCTTGGCCGTGGTCGATGAGCAGCACAAATTCGGCGTGCTGCAGCGGAAGACTTTGATCGACAAGGGGTATCAGCCGGATATGCTGGTATTGACTGCTACGCCGATTCCACGAACGTTGGCGATGACGGTGTACGGCGACCTGGACGTGTCGGTCATCGACGAACTGCCGCCGGGACGAAAACCGGTGAGGACGTTCCTCTTTGCCGAGGCGCAACGGCGGCGAGCGTATCAGATTCTCCGCGATGAATTGCGCAGCGGCCGGCAGGCCTACGTGATCTATCCGCTGATCGAGGAGTCGGAAAAGTCGGATCTTCAAGCGGCGATCCAGGGAGCTGAACAGCTGCAACAGGGAGAGTTGGCAGAGTTCCGTGTCGGCCTCTTGCATGGGCGTATGAAGGCTGCCGAGAAGGAATCGGTGATGGCCGACTTCAAGGCTGGAGTTATCCAGGTCCTCGTTGCGACGACGGTGGTGGAGGTCGGCGTCGATGTGCCCAATGCGACCGTCATGCTGATCGAGCATGCCGAGCGTTTTGGGCTGGCGCAGTTGCATCAGTTGCGAGGCCGGGTCGGACGCGGGAGTGACCAGTCCTACTGTCTCCTCATGGCGGCCGGGGTGGGACGGGGAGGAGTCCGGCACGGACGGCTGGATTTCGGCGGCGAGGCGGCAGACGCACTCTCTTCGGCGAGGGAGCGGTTGGAGGCGCTCGTGCGATCGAACGACGGGTTTGTGATTGCCGAAGAAGATCTGCGGATCAGAGGACCGGGAGAGTTCTTTGGATTTCGCCAATGGGGCATGCCCGAGTTTCGCGTCGCCAACCTCGTGCGCGATGCGGATGTGCTGCAACAGGCCAGGCTGGAGGCGTTTTCCTTGTTGAAACAGGATCCGGGCCTCAAGGCGGCGGCGCATCAGGGGTTGCGGGACGCGATGTTGCGGAAGTGGAAAGAAAAGCTGGAATTGGGTTCAATCAGTTAGCCGATTATGGGATTTCTACAACGGCTCAAAGATGATTTGCGGACCGGGATCGCGACCTTGCGTCTCGGAACGGCCCATGCCGCCGAACGGGCGCTTGAAGAAACGGAACTGCTGCGGATGCGATTGGAGCTTCGTAAGCTCGACCAGCAGTTGTCCGATCTCTACAAAGATGTCGGTGAGCGGGCCGTTGAGATGAAAGAGCAGGGAGAGACGGCCGAACGGGTTCTGTACGATGCCGAGATCAGCCGGCTCGTACGCGAAGTGCAAACACTCAAAGAGTCCCGTAAAAAGCTGGAAGGCGAGATGGAGGACATCAAAAACGAAGAATGAACCCGCCTCCTCCCTCCACCATCCGCCTCGCCGGCATCGACATCGGCACGCTGACCTGCCGCCTGCTCATTGCCGATCTGGCCTCGGGACATCCGCTCACAGAGCTGCAATCCGATCGGCGCATTCTCCGGCTGGGCGAGGGTGTCGATCGTGACAAGCGATTGAATGACGCCGCCATGGATCGCGTCATCGCCTGCCTGAAGGAATGGCGAAGTGTGATTGAACGCCATCGGGTCAGCGCCTGCGCGGTGGTGGCGACGAGCGCCGTGCGCGACGCCGGTAATCGACAGGCGTTCCTGGATCGCGTCAAGTACGAATCGGGCTTCGACGTCGAGGTCATCACGGGTGAGGAGGAGGCCAGGCGCACGATGCTGGGCATTCGCTCCGGGCTTCCCCCCGGGGTCACGGATATCCTGGCCTTGGACATCGGCGGTGGCAGCACGGAGTTCATCCTGGATCAGCCTGGCCATGAACCGATCGTGCAGTCGATGAATATCGGCGTCGTCCGTCTGTGTGAGCGGCTCCTGCATCACGATCCGCCGACGGGAGAGGAAATCAAACAGGCCCGTGCGTGGGTACGGCAAGAAACCGAACGGGCGGTGGCGGCCATGCCGAGACCGGCCGGTCTCTCTTGTGTTGGTACGGCCGGGACAATCACGTCATTGGCTGCGATGGCGCAGAAACTGCCCGCCTACGAACCGGCCCGCATTCACAATTACCGGCTGACGATCGAGACGATTCGTGACCTGGAGGAACAATTACTGAGCCGCACGAAAGCCGAGCGGATTGGGCTTCCCGGATTGGAAAAGAACCGCGAAGAAGTCATCGCCGCCGGCGCGATCATCGTCCGCACGATCATGGACACGCTGGGCGAAGAGGAATGTCTTGTGAGCGATCTGGGGCTGCGGGAAGGCGTGCTGATCGATCTGGCCAGGCGGGTAGGTTGACCAGACCTGCAGTGTTTGTCAGGTTTCGGAGGGTGAATAAGTTCTTGCGAAGTACGGAAACAGCTGATTAGGATTGACCGAAATGAAGAAACCGGATGGCCGGGATAGGCTGGCCGATCTATTCAGTAGTTTGTTTGACGTGAGTTGAAACGATGTGTCTGGTTATCGAATCCATCAGTTCTGCAACTAATAGGGCAATCCTGGAAGCAGCAGCTCGTGAGGCGTCATCAGTCGGGCTACGAGTTGTTGTTGACCATCCTTCTCGATGGCCGTGGGCCAAGGGTAAGCCTGTGCGTGCAACGATCTCCGAAGAACTTGGATGTGCGTGCAGCCTTTTAAATGACGACGCTGATTGGAATGCCGAGACTTGGTCAATGCGCCCTGACGTGCTCAACCGTTTGGCAGCCGCGCTCGAAATTCTGGCGACCCGCAGCCCTGAGGGCTTAGTCGTCGAGGCACTCTGGATCGGCGAAACTGCAAAGAGCACTATCTCGGTTACTCCGAGCGAACTCGCCGAACTCGCGAAGTCGAGCAGACTGGGGACTCGCACTCGATACGCAGTTGTGACGGAAAAGGCGGGATAACAGAGGTGTTGCTTGCCGTTGCACCGAGCGGCATCGCTCGTTTCATTTTGAAGCGGCGATGAGGATGAGGTAGTACGGGGAAGTCTGTATGCTGGTTGCCCCATATTAGATGGCAAGTCTCACTTCTGCGAATACCACCGATAGCCTTTGTTCTCCGTGAACTGCGCTTTCGGCGCGCCACCGGGTTTTCCAGCCACAACACTTTGAGGCCGAGGAGTCTGGACAAGCCAGAATGCGACCATCCATATCCGTTGATCCTATTATCAATAAACTTATATAATGCTCCCGATGAAGCCTCTGGAGTTCGTTGGGTCCAGTCGCGATGACCTCAGGAGTTTTCCTGCAGAAGCCCGGCGGGCTGCTGGTTTCGAGTTGGGTTTCATTCAGCGAGGGCTGGACGCATCAGACTGGAGGCCCATGAGCGAGGTGGGCGCCGGGGTGCGTGAGATTCGTATCCATGTCTTGGGAGAATGGCGGGTGCTCTATGTGGCCCAATTTGCCAAGGCCGTGTATGTGCTGCATGCGTTTCAGAAGAAAACACAGAAGACCAGAAGAGAAGATATTGAGTTGGCGCGAAAACGGTATCGCCAGATTGGAGACCGGTCATGAAGAAGAAAACCACAAAATCCAGCGGCAATGTGTTTGTCGATCTTGGGTTCGATCCGGCTGAAGCGGCTGTGCTCCAAATGCGCTCCAACTTGATGAGCGATCTTCGCCTCTACATCGAGAAGCAGAAGCTGACTCAAGCCGAAGCAGCCAAGCGCCTTGGTATTGCCCAATCCCGCGTGTCCGACTTGGTGCGCGGCAAATGGGACAGGTTTAGCTTGGAGATGCTCATTACGTTAGAAGCGCGTCTTGGGCGGACCGTTCGCGTTGAGTGTGCTGCGTGATAGGCTATTGTCCTTGCCTAATGCCCTCACGTTTCACGATCCGCCATCGCTGTGGATCCGCCAATAGCCTTTGTTCTCCGTGAATTGGGCGTTCCGCGCGCGGCCGGATTCGTCGGTGGGAGAACCGTGTCGAAGTTGCCCCAGAGGGAGGAGTCTTGTACACTTCCCACAGTGAGCCAATCGGAGTTTAGGTGATGCCAAGACATGCCGATCAACCAGACGATGCGCGGATTGCCGCCAATTTTCGCCGCGCCATCGAGTTGACCGAACTTGGGTTACGCCTGCGTGCTTCAGTATTGCAGCAGAATGATCCTCAGGGCGATGCCATGGTACAAGTCATGCGCGAGATTCGTCGCGCAAAAGAGCAGGCATGGCTGCAGGATTTACCCGCCCAACCATTGGCGCACCAAGAGCGCCATTGCCCCTGACCGAGCATCGCCAAACAGAACTTGTTCGACCTGGATCCCTTCAATTGCTCTGGGCGACGGAATAAAAGCCTTTTCCTGTGCGCGGTCGGCGAGCACCGGGAATCGCTCAGGCCACCCTCGGCCTCTCACTTCTGCGAATACCACCGATAGCCTTTGTTCTCGGTGAACTGCGCTTTCGGCGCGCCGCCGGGTTTTTCCAAGAGCAGCACTTTGAAGTCCAGCAGGCCGAACCAAGCCGGGTCGGCCACGTCGTGGTAATGACAGCCATGTAACCGGGGCAGAAGCTCGCCGAGCGTCTGTTGCAACTCCTTCTCGGTGTAGACGCGGATTGCAAACGGCTTGTGCATCGCCTGGCAGAACCGTTGAATGGTATAGGCGGCGCCGGTACAGAGCACCT
>DASUMN010000287.1:0-5406 GCA_036277675.1 Nitrospira sp.
TATGGACGATTTCGGCACGGGATACTCATCGCTCAGCTATCTCCAGCGTTTCGCGGTGGACTATCTCAAAATCGACCGGTCGTTTATCTGCCGGATAGAAACCGATGACAAGAGCCTGGAAATTGTGAAGACGATCATCAACCTCGCCCATCAACTGGATCGGAGGGTAATTGCCGAGGGGGTCGAAACCGCCTCACAACTCAAACGGTTACGAACGTTGGGCTGCGAGTACGGGCAGGGGTACCACTTCGCCCAACCGCTCGACGAAGCGGCCGCCGGAGCCCTCATCAAGAGCTATCGCAAATGGTAACCCACGGCCATCCCTCTCCTTTCGGCTGCTGACCAGCATTCCAAGCCTTCGAGCCTCCCACCTGGCGGGTCGGCCAGTAGCCGTCCGCTTGGTTCCCGCTGTATAAAGTGTTATCGCTACCAGAGCTGGCGCTGTAACCGCATGAGCATTTCTGAAGACTTCAAACGGTATGCCGATCAAGTGGCCGACACTGCCCGTTGGGCTGCGCGAAAGGGCTGGGCGCCGGCAACCAGCACGAATTATAGCGTCCGCTTGCCTGCCGATGCCGCGCCGGCCATCTGTGCGATCACTGCCTCGGGCATCGACAAAGACCTCCTGGATTCAGACTCCGTCATCGCGATCGACGGCGAGGGACGTCCGATGAGCGGGAGCCGGTTACGGCCGTCGGCAGAGACTCCCCTCCATCTAATGCTCTACCGCCGAACGCATGTCGGCGCGGTCCTCCACACACATTCGATCGCCGGCGCCTTGCTGTCCCGTTCGGCTGAGGCAACAGGCTTCCTGACATTCTCCGGCTGGGAACTGCTCAAAGGCTTGGAAGGTATCGACCGGCACGACTGTGAAGTCAGGCTGCCGGTGTTTCCGAACTCACAAGATATTTCAGGATTGGCCGCGCACATCGAGCCGCGCCTCCCGAAAGCCGAACCATGTTATGGTTTCCTGCTGGCGGGGCACGGTCTGTACGTCTGGGGCACCACTCTGTCTGACGCAAAACGCCACCTTGAAGTGTTCGAATATCTCCTCCAGTGCGAACGTGAGATGCGGACTTATGACTACCTTGCGGGTGCCTGACAAAGGAATCCTGCTGACTGACGCCGGTGAGATCAGCCGGTTTCTCCGGACGCGCGGCATCCGGTACGAGCATCGGCCTGCCGAATCGTTTCATGCGGACGGCACTGACAGCGAGGTCTTACAGGGCAATGACCCTTGGCTGAAACCATTCATGGAACAGCATGGCTACCGCACCGCCGATGTGATCCGGGTCACGCCCGCAACTCCCAACCTGCCAGCCATTCGGGAGAAGTTTTTCCGCGAACATACCCACAGCGAAGATGAAGTGCGGTTCTTCGTCGAAGGGGAAGGTCTCTTCTGGTTTCACCAGGACATCCCGGACGCAGACGTGTTTTCGGTCCGATGCAGTGCCGGTGATCTTCTGGCTGTACCGGCCGACACCAAGCATTGGTTTGATCTCGGACTTGAGCCGCGTGTCTGCGCGATCCGCATTTTTACTGATCAGGCAGGCTGGGTTCCTCATTACACTCACTCCGGCATTGAACAACGGTACAGTTGATATGACACTGCGCGGCATTCTTCTTGATATCGAAGGGACGATCCTCCCGAAAGCCTATGTCACCGAGGTCCTCTTCCCTTATGCCCAGAAGCACCTCGCCGCCTATCTGCATGCCCACCAGAAAGACCAAACCGTTCGCCGGTGGGCGTCAATGTGCCAGGAGACGATCGCGAAGGAGTCCGGCACGTGGCTATCCTATGACGATATGGCCGGCATCCTCACCCAATGGATGACGGGAGACCGCAAGCATCAGGGTCTGAAAGCCTTGCAGGGTCTGATCTGGGAAGAAGGGTATCGAACCGGCGTCTTCGCTCCAAATCTGTACGACGACGTCGTCCCGGCTCTCCGCCGCTGGCGGCAAGAACACGTACCATTGGCGATTTATTCGTCCGGATCGGAGCAGGCGCAACGGCTCCTTCTGGAACATACGACCGACGGAAACCTCACGCCTCTGTTCTCCCGATTCTTCGATACCGGCATGGGATCGAAATTGGAGCCGGCCTCGTATGGACGCATCGCAGACTCACTGGGATGCCGACCAACGGACGTGCTGTTCTTGTCCGACGCCGAGCCGGAGCTGGATGCCGCTGCCGCAGCTGGCTTACTGACAACACAGGTCGTGCGCCCAGGCACCGATCCAACCACTCGTCATTCCACCGTGTCGACGCTGGACGATCTTACCGGTCTCCACTCGCTCTTCGCTGGATCAGCACTGCCGCTTGTTCCACCGATTGAGTCTCGGAACGTGATCTGAGCACTTCAGCTATGACCGCTTTAGATGGAACAATGTCAGGCCTGCTTTGAGCCTGGCCTTGGGCAGGATCGTCCTGTGCATTCGAAAGGTCGGCAGCGAGTCGACCGGGTCTTCCCAGATCAGTTGCCATCCGCGCCGTACCGCGATATTCCCTATCTCGGCAGGACCGATGACGAATGCCTGTCCACCGGATCGCACCGATTGTTCTAGTCGGAGGATCTCAGCCGTCAACGCGTCCGGCCGCCCGAAGGAGTCATAGCTCACCCATTGATAGGTAAGATCAACCGGTCGAGGGGCTGGGCTTGTCTCCTCCCATATCGAAGCCGGGACGATCCGAATCCGCTTCAGCCAGTCCCATCGCCGGATTGCGGCGGACTGAATCCAGAGTTGTTGGGCCTGCCGCTGTGCATAGGCAGCATGAACACTGCGAACGACGTAGTCTCGCGGACGATCGAACAGCACGCAGGTCGAAAACACCGCATCCCCATTATCGATCAGAACTCGCTCGGCCCTGGACAGGATGGCTCCAATCTCTCTGTCCGTTTCGCCGGTATCTTGGAGATAGTCCGCGACAAATGGCTGGGCCGCGAGCTCGCCGATTTCATCATCATTGTCCGGGTACAACAGCACGGCGCCAAAGGCATCGGCCGGGCGAATCAGTGGAACGCCCTGGATAAAGAGTGTTCGCCAATCGACAGATCCGTCGATCGCCGTACCTCCGGACAACGAGGCCTCGGCAATTCGTTGGTCTACCATGAATATGGTTTCTTGCTGCTGGTCTTTTAGGATTACTCGTCCGTCCTTCATCGATACCGACCGATCGAACGGAGCCGACTGTCCCGACGGTGAATGGAGGTACGGAAGTCCGGTGAGGTCTTCCGCCACCGTCGCCTTTCGAACCTGCCTTCCTTGTACCGTGAGACACAATCCATGTTCTGTATCAAAATATCGGACAGGCGGGTCACTCACCGGGAGCCACGTCACCCGATGAGCCAAAGACTGATCCATAAACAGCGTGAGCGGGTCACCCCCGCCGGATACGGAGGGTGTGAAAAACTGGCTGAACAGCCGGAATGCCGCTTCCGATGGATAGGGAGGGATCCCCCGGTAGCGCAACATGCGTGGAGCGGTTGAGGTTCGATTCTGATCGTCGTAGAGCCCACGAATCAGCTCAAAGACGGCGGAACCGGTACCGGGCAACAGGGATTTGAACAGCTCGACGACGGGAAGAAAGTCGATGTGGTCCCAATGCATCGCGCCCATGCAGGCCATGAACCGGGCTTGCGCGAAGTCTCCCTGCTCCAACACATACAACGCATCCTTCCGGTGGCGAATCGTCGCCATCCCGTTCACATCGATGGCCAGATCGTCATCGTGGAAAAACCAGCGCACGTCTTCAATCGGCCCCCGCATCGCCTGGGCCGCCATGGCCCGCAAATCCTCCGGCGTGATCCGCTGCCACCCGGGCCGCGTCGCCAAATTCAGCCTGGTTTCGTTCGCCAGCCCGCTCGGCTTCAACCCGATCCATTGCCCCCAATCGAGACGAATTCGCGCCCTCGTGAGGGACAGGGTCCCGTTGGTGTCGGATTCCCATTCACACTCATGCAACGGATGGCCACTGGGGTCGGTGGCAAGCACCCGGCGGCCATCCGGCCGGTAGAAGACGAGATGCCCCGTTGTGCCGATAACGACACGTCCTCCACCTTGATGGAAATTCTTTGCGAAGGCGTGCGTGGACGGAAAGGAAAGATGGCCGGGAGCCTGCAGGGCGAACGTGACCGGATCAGACGCCATTACTCGCGGAGCTGGCCGCTCCCCAAGACGATGAACTTGAAGCAGGTCAGCTCTTCGAGGCCCATCGGACCGCGCGCATGGATTCGCGACGTACTGATGCCAATCTCCGCGCCGAGGCCGAACTGATAGCCGTCATTGAGCCTGGTAGAGGCATTGACCAATACGGCACTGGCATCCACTTCTTTGAGGAACCGCGTCGAACGACTGTAGTCCGACGTGACGATGGCCTCCGTGTGGCGCGACCCATATTGGGCGATGTGCTCCATCGCCTCGTCCATATTCTTGACCACCTTGACCGCCAGCACCAGATCGAGAAACTCTTTGCCGTAATCCTGTTCGGTGGCGGGTTTCGCTTCGGGAATCAATTGGCAAGTCTTTGGGCAACCGCGAATTTCGACATGGGCCGCCGCCAGACTCGTCGCCAGCTTGGGCAGCAAGGTCCGCGCGATCGACTGATGAATCAGCAACGTCTCCATCGCATTGCAGGTCGATGGCCGCTGTGCCTTGGCATTCACACAAATCGCTTCGGCCATGGCCGGATCGGCCGACACATCGACGTACACATGGCACACGCCCGCATCGTGCTTGACAACGGGAATGGTCGAGTGCTCCGCAATCAGCTTCATGAGCGATTCACCGCCGCGAGGAATGATCAGATCGATGTACCGGTCCTGTTTGAGCAACACCGGCACTAGCTCGCGATCCGGCCGGTCTACAAACGTGATCGCGCCGGCAGGCACACCGGCTTTTTCCGCCGCGTCAGAGAGCACGGCCGCGATCGCGGTATTGGAATGAATCGCCTCACTGCCGCCGCGCAGCACACAGACGTTCCCCGACTTGAGACACAGGGCCGCCGAATCCGCGGTCACGTTGGGCCGGGACTCATAGATGATGCCCACCACACCGATGGGCACGCGCACCCGCCCCACCTGCATGCCGTTCGGTCTGGTCCACATGGCGGGGGTCTGGCCGATGGGGTCGGGAAGCTTTGCCACCTCACGGACGCCGGCGGCCATCTCAGCGATACGCTTGTCCGTCAGACGCAACCGATCCGCCATGGCTTTCTTGGCCGGCGAGGAGCCGAATGCCTCGAGATCGCGCTGATTGGCTTCCAGCAGTTCGCCCGTCTTGGCTTCGAGCGCCTCAGCCATGGCCAGCAGCGCCTGATTCTTCACCGCAGTTGAAAGGGATGCCAGCTTCCCCGAAGCCCGCTTAGCCTTGGTCACCAGGTCTTTGACATACTCCGGTATCGGGACG
>DASUMN010000288.1:0-22143 GCA_036277675.1 Nitrospira sp.
GGCGTCCGAAGCCATCAAAGAAATTCTCGGCACCGGCGAAACCATCGCCGACAAACTGCTGATCTACGACGCGCTCGACATGAAGTTTCGCAAGGTCGGACGCCCCAAGGATCCCGCCTGCCCTCTTTGCGGGCCGAATCCTAAGATCAAAGATCTCAGCATGGATTACACCGTCAGCTGCACGATCTAATCCCGTTAAACGTGAAACGTCAAACGTCATGCCGAAACAGAAGAACGTGGCCGTGACGGAACTAGTTATACCTCAACAGATACTCGACGATATAATCGCCCACGCGCGCGAGCTGGCGCCGCACGAATGTTGCGGACTTCTGGCTGGAACCAACGGCACGGTCAGCCGAATGTACCGGATCACCAATATCGTCGCGATGGAGGGCGCACAAAATCTTTCCTCCTTCGATCTCGCCAAAGTGGCCCACCTGGAGCGGCTGTCGCCGGCCGAACGGGCTGAAATTGCCTTCGTCATGGATATGCAGGATTTTTCCACCGCCAAGAAAGACATGCGCACTCACGGACTTGATCTGCAAGTCGTCTATCATTCCCATCCGCACGATCCGGCGAGACCTTCCGTCACCGACATCAAAATCGCCACCGACTATGAAGAGATTTGGCCGAAGATCAATTTGCCGATCCCGTCCTATCTCTTGATCTCACTCATGCATCCCACACCGGACATCAAGAACTATTGGATCAAGTCCGGCCAGGTTTCACCTGCCCCATTTATCGTCCGCTGACCCCTATCTCCCAGCTTCCTTCTTCCGACCGTGAATGCGATAATGGCACCCGTATCGGATTCTTGGGTAAGGAGCCATCTCATGCGCATCATTCTGCTCGTCATCCTCCTGAGCATGGCGCAGGTCAGCACAGGGTATGCCGTCGATAAGAGCTACTACAGCCCTGTCATCTATATCGACGTCGAGAACCATCGCATCTTGATCTCCGAACTCGGCGGCGTGTTTTACATCGACGTCCCGGACATCGCGCGCCCCCATATGGAGAAGCTGCCGATCTCAGGACTGGTGGATTTCGTGGTTGAGGTGCGCGGCGAGAACGAAATGCCTGTGCTCAAAACATGGAAGGTGAAATCCGGCGAATCGACGTGCATGTACTTCAACGGGAAAGAGTGCAAGTAACCGTGCGATCAGCCGCCAGACAATGACCTCCCGCTGGAGACATGTGAGTTCGGCTCTCCTGTTTCTGGTGATCGCCGGATGCAGTGCGGCTCCGAGCTTGAGTCCGTTTTCCCCTGCTCCCCCCATCAGTCACCTGTACGACCCCGTCGTTCCGCGTATCCATCACCATCTTCGAGAATGGTTCCATTCTGCATTTTCGGATATCCAGGCCAAAATTATCACGGCCCATGAAGGCATCGACACCTTTCCAGGCCGCTTCAAACATCGGTTGGCCGTTCAACCGCTGCACGACCCTTGGCAAGGTTTGGCTCATATCGAGACCCGGGCGCTGTTGGTCGCCAAGGCCGTCAGCGGCGACGGATCGAATCTCACGCGTGTCTTAGATGTTCTTCAGTCAAGTTGGGAAGACCCTTTCGCCCTCGACCACGAGGTTCCGTTTCCCACAGGCAACGCTCCCCAAGACCTCCTCGAATTCATGGTCAAGAGTTTGGACCAGGCGGCTTCGTATCGAAACCAGGCCCTGGCCGCCCTGACGGAATCAGACCGCCGCTTTTTATTCACGCACAGTGCGGTCCTCGCGAATGAATTCACGCCGCAAGTGTCTCGCTTCACCAGTGAGAAGATCGCATCCATCGAAGCCACCGCCCAGTTCGCCACGCTGTTCAAAGAACGAGTGGACTATAGCGCACTGGTAGCCTCGGCACAGATATTGGCACGTCTCGCGGATGAACGATGGTTGAGCCACCTGTTGGATGCCTTTCCAAAACCACTGCCTTCTTCGGACATCCCCTCCGGTCTTACGGGCGACGTGAGGCTGATTCACCACACTGCGCATGGCCTCATCGTGATTGGTGGGCCAGGCCCCAACACCTATGACTTGGATCAGCCGGTTGCGTTGGTCATCGACCTCGGGGGTGACGACCTGTATCGCGGGCTGATCGGCGCATCGGGTGACGAGGACCATGGGAACGCCGCAGTCATCGATCTGTCGGGAAACGATACGTACGAAGCCGCACCGCTCGGGCTTGCGACAGGACGACTCGGTGTCGGACTTGTCGTCGACCATGCCGGCAACGACGTATACCGGCTCCAGACCGGAGGAGGCGGCGTCGCCTTCGCCGGAATCGGTATTCTGCTCGATACACAGGGACACGATATCTATACGGGAGCGCGCTTGACCCAGGGAGCCGCCATTGCAGGACTGGGGCTCTTGTTGGACCTGGAAGGGAACGATCGCTATGACGGTCAGGGTTTCGCCCTCGGGTTCGGTGGGCCCTTGGGGGTTGGCGCCGCCATCGATGCGGGGGGTGATGACTACTATCAATGCATCAAGGGATTGCCGAGCGCCTACAATGCATCGGAGGCCCCTCAAGCCAAGCCGGAAGATCCATCGTTTCAGTACGACTGTTTTGGCCTCGGCACAGGTGCAGGATTCCGCGTGTTTTCCAAGCAACGTGCGCAGCAGGTTCTCAGCCTCGCCGGAGGCTGGGGGCTGCTCCTCGACATGGGAGGCCGCGATCATTACCGGAGTGCCAATTTCTCCCAGGGGATGGGATATTTTTGGGGAGTTGGAACCTTCCTCGACATGGACGGTGACGACGAGTACGACGCTGCCCGTTATGGCCAGGGAGCCTCCGCTCATTACGGCATCGGCATGCATCTCGACTATCAAGGAAACGATCAGTACCGATCCACCGGCCCTTACTACAATATGGGCGTGTCCTGGGATCATGGAGTCGGCCTCGCGATTGATGGAGGAACCGGCGACGATCTCTATGCCTTCGATGTCTCCACCGGCCTCGGAAAAGCCAACCACATGGGATGGGCGATCTTCGTGGATGAGGGAGGCCACGACCGATACACCACTCAATCGGGGTTCGGTGAGGGAGCAGAGGGAAGCCTCGCAGGATTCTTTGACTTAGCCGGCAGCGATACCTATTCAATTTTGGCGGCGACGCCTGTTCGACTCTCAAATGGCAGCACGATTCCTCGGAATCCAGGAGGCATGTTTGTCGACCAGTGATACAGAATCCTCCTGTATCCATCGGAGCACGGACTCATGGCGCATTCGTCGGACGATGAACACCCATTTTCGTTCTTACGCGTGCACGCGAATCAGCTGGAGTTCAAAGTGGCGACTGCAGGATCAGGCGATCAACTGGTCTTGCTCCTGCACGGATTTCCTGAATCCTCTCTCTCCTGGCGGCATCAAATGGCACCTCTCGCACAGGCAGGTTATCGAGTGTGGGCACCGGATCTACGAGGTTACGGCGGAACGGCCAGACCAGACGGCCTCGATGCCTATCATCTTGAGCCATTACTGGAAGATGTGGCTGCCCTCATCGATATATCGAAGGCCAGCCAGGTCATCTTAGTCGGTCACGATTGGGGCGGCATCATCGCCTGGTACTACGCGATGCGCCGGCCGGAGAGGCTAGCGGCGCTCATCGTCTTGAATGCACCCCACCCGGCCTGCTTCGAACGTGAACTACGCCACTGGCGGCAACTTCGCCGATCCTGGTACATGGCAGCATTTCAGATTCCCTGGCTTCCAGAAACCGTGCTGGCCGCAAGTGGGGCACGCCTCATCGGAACGATCTTTGAGCACATGCGGGTCAACTCAGAATACCTGCCGAACGACATCGTGCGCCGTTACCGACATCAGGCCTGCGAACCGGGCACCCTCACGGCGATGGTCAATTACTATCGTGCCGCCATCCGCGGCCGTGGTGCCGCCCGACAACGGGCATTGGGATATCCGGCTATCAACCTTCCGACATTGGTCATCTGGGGGCTTCAAGATCACGCCCTTGCTCAGCAGAATCTTGATGGTCTAGACAGATTTGCGACAGACCTCACCGTCCTGACGCTGGAACAATCCGGACATTTCGTGCATCAAGACGAACCCCGGCGTGTCACTGACGAAATTCTAGGCTGGCTGCATCGGCAGTCATTCCACAAGGTCTGAACGGCCGTTACCGGCCTTGTCCCATCTTGTTTTCCGTCCCCTTCCACAATCGTTCGATATTCCCTTTGTGTTTGAGCACGATCAGTCCGCTGATCACGAGGGAGAAGATGACAAATCCGCTTGTCGGTCGAACAAACAGCGCAATGACCGGAAAGAGCGCGAAGGCCGTGAGCGCGCCGCCGGAGGAATACCGCCAGGCCGCCACGGCTCCTATCCACGCGAGCAAGAGGAGAATCCCGATCAGCGGGGCCACGCCAAGAACGGATCCGAGCGCCGTTGCGACTCCCTTGCCGCCCGTGAATTTCAAAAATGGCGAATAGAGGTGGCCGATAAACGGCGCGATGGCCACAAGTAGAATGGCCCACTCTGTGATGAAGACTTGCGTGGCCATATACCCCATCACCCACCCCTTGCCCATGTCGCCGATCAGGGTGAGAATACCGGCCGTCTTGCCGGAAACCCGCAGTACATTGGTAAAGCCGACATTTTTGCTGCCGACCGTGCGCGGATCTGGCAAACCCATGGCCTTCGAGATGACCACGCCGAATGGTATCCCTCCTACAAGATAGCCGAACAACACCAGTACACCGGTAAGACCTGACAGATCCATCTTCTTTGACTTCTATCCCGTGGACAGTAGCCTTACAAAAACTTCTCCGGATGTGACAAGAACTCAATCAGCACACGATTGAAATTTGGCCAGTCGCGATGGCCACCGCTTCCTTCGCAGTACAGCGTGGCCCCGCCTGCGGCGCACTGTTGATAGGCCGTACACCCGCCTTCCAGCGATTGTTTTTTCGCGAGATCACACCGGTTGCAGCCGGCCCACCAGACCGCCGTTTGGGCTCCCCAACCGGGAAACATAGTATCCTGCCGATTGTGCATAATCATGACCGGGAGAGGCGCCCGGCATTGATAGGCTTCCAGGTCCTTGCCGGCCCATCCGGCTGCGCTGGGCGCGATCGCCGCCGGCACCTGCTTGGTCCGATCGAGCACGGCAAGCGCCAACGCCACGGTTCCGCCATCCGAATGGCCCGTGACAGAAACTCGTTTCTCGTCGATACACCATTTTTTCGCAACCACCCCTGGAATAGTTCCCAGTTGCTCGATGGAGGGAATCCCGAGCGGGCGATGATCGGCATACACGACCACGAATCCCGCCCCGGTCGCTGCAGTCGTCAGTCCGGTCGTACGCTCCGACGCCAGACCGCTCTGGCCCGCTGGGGCATAGACCATCAAGAGAGGATGCGCGAACGTCGGATCGTAATTGGACGGAGTGCGCACGTGAAAACGAACGCCATCTCCCGCCGTTTCGCCTTTACTGACGCCAGTTTGACCGGCTCGTGTGCCTGCCTCACACCGGCCCGTCACGGCGGCGTTGGCATAGTCGTACTCCGCCAGTGTCGGCGGCCCAGTATCGCGACAGGCCGTAAGGGGGGACAACAGACTAATCCAGACGAGGGTGCGAAGAACGAACGTGGCGTTGCCCACAGCGGTGAGGTCGAATCGGTGAGTGCTCAGATCCCCTTGGCTACCACCTGCTTCCAAAAACTCCAGACATACTGTCCGCCCGATATATAACCAAGCACCAAGGACAAGTACAGGGTCGCCGTGCCCGCCAAATGCAGATTGCCGAACTCCGCCAAATCCGTCCCTT
This sequence comes from Nitrospira sp., assembly GCA_036277675.1. Lineage (GTDB taxonomy): Bacteria > Nitrospirota > Nitrospiria > Nitrospirales > Nitrospiraceae > Nitrospira_D. Next base: position 5,777 of record DASUMN010000288.1, read on the forward strand.
CGAGAATGAGCAAGACGATCGCCACAACTTGCAACGCCATCTTGTACTTGCCCGTGGTCTCCGCCGCAATGATGAGCCGTTCGCCGGCGGCAATCGCACGGACCCCCGTCACGGCCAGTTCCCGCGCGATGATCAAGAGCGCCACCACGGCGGTCACGCGATCGATATTGACCAAGAGAATGAGCGCCGACAGGACCAGGAGCTTGTCCGCAATCGGATCAAGGAGCTTGCCGAGCTTGGTGACCTGCCCGGTGCGTCTGGCGATATAGCCATCCAACAAGTCCGTCACCGCCGCCACGGCAAAGATCACGGCGGCCACCAATGACCGATCCGGGGTCGGCTCCAGAAACGTAAGGACGAAGACGGGAATCAGGCAAATGCGAACCAGCGTCAGAAAATTCGGCAGATTGATCGAATCCTGCCCGATTTCCTTCCAGGTTTCCAGCACGCGATTCATCGTCCGATGTATCCTCTAGACAATGCCATTCTTGAGCAGATCGTGCAGATGAACGACTCCTAAAACAGTTCGCCCATCTTCGGTCACCACCAAGGTCGTAATCGAGAACCGTTCCATCATTTCCACGGCTTTCGCCGCCAGATCGTCCGGGCCGATGGTCTTGGAATGCGGCGTCGCCAACTCTTTTGCCGTGGCGGCCGCCAAATCCATCCCTCGTTGAATGAACCGGCGCACATCCCCGTCCGTAATCACGCCTACCAGATTCCCTTCCTGATCGACCACCGTCGTCATGCCGAGCTTCTTGGCCGTCATTTCGAGCATGGCCGCCATACCGCCCACGGATTCCGACACCATCGGGATTTCCGGTCCGGCATGCATGAGATCCTTCACTTTCACCAGGAGCCGGCGTCCCAATGTGCCGCCCGGATGGAACAAGGCAAAATCTTCCTCCTTGAACCCCCGCTTCTGCAACAAGGCCACCGCCAAGGCGTCACCGAGTGCCAGCGCTGCCGTCGTACTCGCAGTCGGCGCCAGCCCCAGCGGACAGGCTTCTTCTGAAACCGACACGTCCAGGGCAATATCGGAGTTCTTTCCCAGCGTGGAATCCATCCGTCCCGTCAACGCAATCACCGGAATGCCCATACGCTCCACATAGGGAAGTAATTGCAGCAGCTCCTGCGTCTCACCGCTGTTGGAAATCGCGATCAACAAATCCCGTCGGGCCAACATGCCGAGATCGCCATGCACCCCTTCGGCGGGATGAAGAAAAAACGACGACGTGCCGGTGCTGGCAAGCGTCGCGGCGATCTTCTGCCCGATCAGTCCGGACTTGCCCATCCCCGACACAACCACTTTCCCCTTACAGCGGACCAACAGGTCCACCGCCTTGGAGAATTGTTCGTCAAGCCGGTCGACGAGGGCCAGAACCGCGCGCGCCTCGATTTCAAGGACGCGCTTTCCATCGTTGAGACTGTCCACCCCTTTGACAGGCTTGGACGTTGATGGAGCCGTCGGTTTTATCTTCTCGGTTGTGCCGCGTCGCATATGCGCAAGATCCGTTCAAGCAATGATTTCAATTGAGCCAACGGTACCATATTCGGTCCATCGGACAAAGCCTCATCAGGATTCGGATGGACTTCCATGAAAAATCCATCGACACCGGCACCGGCCGCCGCACAGGCCAGCGGTTCGACGAATTCCCGCTGCCCGCTCGACTTGGTACCTCCACCGCCCGGCAACTGCACGCTATGCGTCGCATCGAACACCACAGGATACCCAAAACTTCGCATGATCGGGAACGACCGCATGTCCACGATCAGATTGTTGTACCCGAACGACGAGCCTCGTTCGGTCAGGACAATCCGCCGGTTGCCGCACTCTTCAACTTTCTTCACGGCTTGACTCATCTCGGTTGGTGAAAGAAACTGGCCTTTCTTCACATTCACGACTTTTCCGGTATTCGCCGCAGCGATGAGCAAATCCGTCTGCCGGCACAGGAACGCGGGAATCTGGAGCACATCCACCACTGTGCCCGCTTCCGTCGCCTGCGCTTCCGTATGCACGTCGGTCAGTACAGGGATGCCGATTTGGCTCTTCACTTTGGCCAGAATTTCAAGCCCTTGCGTGATGCCTGGGCCGCGGAATGACGTGATCGACGTTCGATTCGCCTTGTCAAACGACGATTTGAACACATACGGCATATTGAGCGATTTCGCGATTTCAGCGATCCGCCCTGCCGTCTCCATCACCAGTTGCTCGTGCTCAATGACACAGGGCCCGGCAATCAAGAACGGAGGCTGCCCCTGGCCGGCTTTGAAGGACCCGATGTCGACAAGCTGCGCCATAGGTTTCGCTTCTCTCAGTGTCCCAGTTTTTTTCGTAGTGCCGCTCCCACAAACCCGCTAAACAGCGGGTGGGGCCGGTGCGGGCGGGAACAGTATTCAGGATGAAACTGCGTGCCTAAAAACCAGGGATGGTCCTTGAGTTCTACGATCTCGACCAGCCGGCCGTCCGGAGACAGGCCGCTCAAGATCAGTCCCTTGGCCGTCAGCTGCTCTCGGTACGCATTATTGAATTCATACCGATGCCGGTGGCGTTCGCGCACCTCGCTCACCCCGTACATTTTTTGAGCGAGCGTGCCTTCACCAAGCCTGCAGAGATATGACCCAAGCCGCATCGTACCGCCTTTCTCGCTCACACCGTGCTGATCAGGCATCAGATGAATCACCGGATGGGGCGTGGATTCGTCGAACTCTGCACTGTTGGCTCCGGCTAATCCTGCAACGTGGCGGGCAAACTCGATCGTCGCACACTGCATACCCAAACACAGTCCGAGAAACGGCACCTGCCGCTCCCGCGCATATCGGATCGTGGCGATCTTGCCTTCGATCCCCCGCGCCCCAAACCCGCCGGGAATCAGAATGCCGTCGGCTTCGCGCAAGATCCGCTCGGTGCCCTGCCGTTCCACATCCTCGGATTCGATCCAGCTGACATTCACCTTGGTTTCATGGTCGATCCCGCCATGGACAAGCGCTTCACCGAGACTCTTGTAGCATTCCTTGAGCCCGGCATACTTCCCAACCAGTGCCACGGAGATTTCATGTTTGGGCCGCTTGATTTTCTGCACCATCGCGTCCCATTCACGTAAATTCGGCTGACCGGCATCCAAGTGCAGCTGTCGGACGATCAGCTCGTCCAAACCTTCCTTCCGGAAGACGATCGGCACTTCGTAAATCGTATCGACGTCTTTCGCCGTGACTACTGCGTCCTTTTCTACGTTGCAAAACATGGCGATCTTGCCCTTGAGTTCCGGAGGCAGATAGCGGTCGGTTCGGCATAGGAGAATGTTCGGCTGGATCCCGATTTCACGAAGCTTGTTCACCGAATGCTGCGTCGGCTTGGTCTTCAATTCTCCGGCCGCGCCGATATACGGCACCAACGTCAGATGTACGTACAGGACATTGTCGCGCCCCACATCGTAGGGCATTTGGCGGATCGCTTCGAGAAACGGGAGGCTTTCAATGTCTCCCACCGTACCGCCGATCTCGACAATGGTGACGTCCATCCCTTTTGAAGTCCGCATGATGGTCTGCTTGATTTCATCCGTCACATGAGGAACCACTTGCACAGTTCCTCCCAGATAGTCTCCGCGCCGCTCTTTCGTAATGACGGAGTGGTAGATCCGTCCGGTCGTATAATTGTTTTCTTTCGTCAAAGACAAGGATGTGAACCGTTCGTAATGCCCGAGGTCAAGATCCGTCTCAGCCCCGTCGTCCGTCACATAGACCTCGCCGTGCTGATAGGGATTCATCGTGCCGGGATCTACGTTGATATAGGGATCCAGCTTGAGAAATGTGATCTTCAAGCCGCGGCTTTCGAGCAGGTTCCCAATAGACGCCGAGGCCAGCCCCTTTCCCAGCGACGACACCACTCCGCCCGTGACGAAGATGAACTTGCTCATGGGTGCCTCCACAATCCGAGGTCTGACGACTCTGATCCGCATGCCGTCCTCATCGAGCTACGACAACCCCCTTGAGTTCACGTTTGACCACGTCAAATTGGCGCAGTTTTTCGGCCACTACTGCCACGTCCTCCGGCTGATCAACCCGCAACGAGGCGTGTGGAGTTTCCCAGACCCTGATCCGGATGCCGTTCTCCAAGGCGCGGAGCTGTTCGAGTTTCTCGGCGTCCTCCAATGGACCGGTCGGCAACGCCGCGTATTTCAGCAGCGTCTCTTTCGTAAACATGTAGACGCCCAGATGGATGTAATGCAGCCCACCGACGGCACGGCGGTCAGGATCGTCGCGAACCAGCGGAATCGGCGCTCTGGAGAAATACAGGGCATTGCCCTCGGCGTCCGTCACCACTTTGACCACGGCCGGATTGTGCAGATCCGCGGTCGTATCGATGACCCGCTTTAGGGTCCCCATTGTCGCACCGCTCTTGATGAATGGATCAATAAGACCCTCCAGCAACTGCGGATTCAGCGGAATCTCATCACCTTGTAAATTAACGAACAGCTCACCGGCAAACATACGCGCCACTGACGCCACACGATCGGTTCCCGTTCGATAGTCCCCCGTCACCTTCACGACTCGCCCACCGAATTGCTCGACCGCCTGCTTGATCCGATCGTCGTCCGTCGCGACTAACACCGCCGACACGGACTTGCATGCCTCGGCCTGCTCGTACACATGCTGGATCAGCGGCTTGCCGTTGATCGGGATCAGCGGCTTGCCGGGAAAGCGGGACGAGCCGTACCGGGCCGGGATGACCACGGTGACGTCGTGCGACCCTTTACCCATGCCCCAATGCCTCCGACAACTGTTCGGGAGACACCGTCGCCGTACCGACCATGCCAACCACGATGCCGGCCGCATGATTTGCCAAGATCGCGCCGTTCTTCATGCTCGCACCGGTTGAAAGCGCCAGCGCCAATGTACCAATGACCGTATCGCCGGCGCCGGTAACGTCATAGACCTGCCTTGCCTGGGTCGGGAGATGCCAAGACGCTCCGTCGGCTTCAAACAGACTCATGCCCTTTTCACCGCGTGTGATGAGCACGGACTGACATCCCAGCCGCTGACGAATTACGGCGCCGGCTTCATTGATCGTTTGGTCGTCATCCCCATGCACACCGGACGCCTGCGCCGCTTCAAGATGGTTCGGCGTAATCACCGTCACGCCCTTGTAGTAGCCGAAATGTTCGACTTTGGGATCGACAATGACGGGAACCTTACGCAATGCGGCCAGCCTGGTCAGTTCCGACATCAAACTTGCGGAGATCACGCCTTTGGCATAGTCGGAGACTACCACGCACGTCAGTTCTCGCAGGCGCGATTCGACATATTGGAGAATACGCCGTTGCAGCGCCGCCTTCAGCTCATGCCTCCCCTCGACATCATACCGGACAATCTGCTGATGATGCGCGATCACCCGGCTTTTCCTGGTCGTGGGACGGTCGTGATCGATCACCACTCCGCCACGTCCCGACCGTTTCGAGCCTAGCTCCTTCATCAAGAGCCGGCCGCTTTCGTCCGCGCCGATTACCCCACAGAGATCGGCCTTCCCGCCCAGCGCCAGAATATTGTTGAAGACGTTGGCTGCCCCGCCAAGCCGCAATGACTCAGACTCGACGTGCACCACAGGAACGGGCGCTTCCGGCGAAATCCGGCTCACCTTTCCCATGACATAGTGGTCAAGAATCAAGTCCCCCACAACCAGCACGGACGCCTGGGGAAACCGCTGAACATATTGCCGGAGCGTCTGTGGGGACGACAGGTGATCCCGATCGCTTTTGTCTCTCACCGGCGTGGAGGACTTCGCATGTTTTCTCATCGGATAGCCTTGCCGAACCGTTCCCATCGAACCCACTCCGTCCAATTCCCCTGCCCGCTCCAAGACCAATAAATTCGGAACGCTTTACCGCGGATTTTTTCTTCCCGCACATATCCCCAGAACCGGCTGTCCAGGCTCTGGTCGCGGTTGTCCCCCATCACAAAGTATGAGTCTTCGGGCACCGTGACCGGCCCAAAATTGTCGCGCGGGCTGATGGTCCCGTCGATCATGCCCGGATCAACGCGTTGTGTAAAGGCCTTGTCATCGAGCGGCTCTCCGTTGACCAATATGACCTTGTTGCGCACCTGCACCGTATCGCCCGGCGTACCGACGATGCGCTTGATGAAATCCTTTTCCTCGTCTTCGGGAAACCGGAATACCACGATGTCGCCGCGCTGCGGCTTCCCAAACTCGACCACTGTGCGGGACGTATAACAATTGACCGGGGAAAAGTTCCATTGCAACTTGCAATCAGCCGGCCACTGCAACCCATACGCGAGCTTGCTGACCAAGATATGGTCCCCGATCTGCAGCGTGGGGATCATCGAGCCGGATGGAATCTTGAAGGCTTGCACGACAAACACCCGGATCGCAAAGGCCAGCAACAACGCCACGATGATCGCTTCGGAATATTCCCGGATGATCGATTTCGCTCCGGCCCGGCCGGCGCTCTGCTCCGACAACTTCGCCTCGGACTCAGCGGCCGGCGGACCGCCGCTTGGGGAACCGGAGAGCTTATCCAGGTTCGCCTGGTTCGGATCGAGGCTCATTCTTCACCGACTTTCAAAATCGCGAGAAACGCTTCCTGGGGAACTTCGACACTGCCAACGGCTTTCATCCGCTTCTTACCTTCTTTTTGTTTTTCAAGGAGCTTGCGTTTCCGCGTAATGTCACCCCCGTAGCATTTGGCGGTGACGTTCTTCTTCATCGCCCCAATCGTCTCACGCGCAATGATCTTGTTGCCAATAGCCGCCTGAATGGCGATTTCAAACATCTGCCGGGGAATCAACTCCTTCATTTTCTCAGCCAACTGACGCCCGCGCGGATACGAGCGCTCACGGTGAGTAATGAACGAGAGCGCGTCCACCGCCTCCCCATTCAGCAAGATATCGAGTTTGACGAGGTCGGACTCCCGGTAGCCGAGCAATTCATAGTCCAGCGAGGCATACCCTTGCGTCCGCGATTTCAACTTATCATAGAAATCGAGAATGACTTCGTTCAGCGGCATTTCATAGCTGATCATCACGCGGGTTGGATCGAGGAACTGCATACTGCGTTGAATCCCCCGGCGCTCCTGGCACAGCTGGAGAATGGCGCCCATATACCGTTCCGGCGTAATGACCGTCGTCAGGATAAACGGCTCCTCGAACCGCGCAATACTGTTGGGCGGCGGGAGTTTTGCCGGATTATCGATCTCCAAGACCTCTCCATTGGTCGTGGTCACTCGGTAAACCACGGTCGGCGCCGTCGTGATGAGGGTCAGCCCATATTCACGCTCCAGACGTTCTTGGATAATTTCCATGTGCAGCAAACCCAGAAACCCGCAGCGGAAACCGAAGCCGAGGGCAAGCGACGTTTCCGGTTCATAGACGAACGACGAGTCGTTGAGCCGCAACTTCACGAGGGCGTCGCGCAGATCTTCATATTTCGCCGTGTCAGTCGAATAGAGTCCGCAAAAGACCAGCGGCTTCACGTCTTTATAGCCGGGAAACGGCTCGCTCGTCGATTGCACCGCATCAGTCATCGTGTCGCCGATCTTCACGTCCGCCACTTCTTTCATGTTGGCGCAGAGGTACCCAACTTCGCCGGTCAAGATCTCCGTCTTCTTCACCCGCTTCGGCGTGAATTGGCCGACCTCCATCACTTCAAAAATGCGGCCGTTCGACATCACCTTAATTTTCATGCCTGGACGCACGGCGCCGTCTACGACACGGATCAAGACGATCACGCCTTGGTAATTATCGAACCAGGAATCGAAGATCAGCGCCTTCAGCGGCGCCTGCGGATCCCCGGACGGCGGAGGAATCCGCTCGATGATCGCCTCGAGAACTTCCGGAACGCCGCGTCCTTCCTTCGCGCTGATCGGCATGGCATCGGTCTCATCCAGCATCAACACTTCGGCAATGGATTGTTTGGTGCCTTCGACGTCCGCGCTGGCCAGGTCGATCTTGTTGATCACCGGAATGATCACGTGCTTATTGGCCATCGCCAGATTGACGTTGGCGATGGTCTGCGCTTGCACTCCCTGTGTCGCATCGACCAACAACAGCGATCCTTCGCAGGCGGCCAAACTTCTGGACACTTCGTAGGTGAAATCGACATGGCCAGGCGTATCGATCAAATGCAAGGCATAGACCTTCCCATCCTTGGCTTTGTACCGGATCGCCACCGCGTGAGCCTTGATCGTAATGCCACGTTCCCGTTCAAGGTCCATGGCATCGAGAATCTGCTCTTTGGCCTCTCGGGCCGTGACTGCGCCTGTGGCTTCGAGGAACCGGTCAGCGAGGGTTGATTTGCCGTGATCGATATGCGCGATAATCGAGAAATTGCGTATAAGGCTTTGCAAATCCTAGCTCATTTCTGAAAATCGGGACATTATAGTAACTGCCATCCAGGTTGTCAAAGAAATCGCCCCTGCATGGCGTGAAGAGCATATCGCTCATGGCCTATGGCACAAACTGCAAAGACGGCCCGTCTCACAGCTTGTTTCTGCCATCCGCGATACGCTATAAGCCAACAGCCTTCAGGAACTTGACTCACCGTGGCACGCAAGCCCACCACTCAACAACTGGCAGACTGGGACCGTCGGTACCTCTGGCACCCCTTTACCCAGATGCAAGAATGGGAACAGGAGAAACCGCTGATCATCGATCGCGGCAAAGGATCCTACCTCATTGATACCGAAGGCAAACGCTACCTTGACGGGACCTCGTCGATCTGGGTCAACCTTCATGGACACCGGCATCCGACCTTAAACCGTGCCCTCACAAAGCAACTCGAACAGATCGCGCACTCTACCTTCCTGGGCCTCTCTAATCCACCGGCGATTGAGCTCGCCCGTGCGTTGATTCAGATAGCTCCGAAAGGCCTCTCTCGCGTCTTCTATTCAGACAACGGCTCAACCGCCGTGGAGATCGCCTTGAAGATGGCCGTTCAATACTGGCAACAACGGCATCCTGAGGCCGGTTCGAAAAAGTCCTTTCTTCATCTGAAGCTGGCCTATCATGGCGACACGATTGGTGCCGTCAGTGTTGGAAACATCCAGCTCTTCCACGAGCGTTTCAAACCCCTTCTCTTTCCAACAGTGGAAGTGGAACCACCGTACTGCTACCGCTGCCCATTGAAACTAGAATACCCGTCTTGCCGCATCGCGTGTCTCGATCCCATCGAAGCGATTCTCAAGACTCGGCATCAGGAACTGGCAGGATTCGTCATCGAACCACTGATGCAAGCCGCCGCCGGCATGGTCGTCCATCCGCCAGGCTATGTGAAACGCATCCGCGAGCTCTGCACGAAATACCAGGTCCTATTGATCGCCGATGAAGTCGCCACCGGATTCGGACGAACAGGCAAGATGTTCGCCTGTGAACACGAGGGGGTGACGCCGGACCTCATGGCCATCAGTAAGGGCCTGACCGGCGGCTACATGCCGCTCGCAGCAACGCTTACAACCGAGGAGATCTACACCGCGTTTCTGGGAAAGTATGAAGAGTTTAAGACCTTTTTCCACGGTCACAGCTATACCGGCAATCAGCTCGGCTGCGCCGTGGCGTTGGCCAATCTGGATGTCTTTCGAAAGGAACGGACGCTCGCCAAACTGCGTCCGAAGATCGTGGCCATCTCCCGCCTCCTTCGCCCCTTGGCACACATGGAGCATGTGGGAGACATTAGGCAACAGGGGTTTATGGCAGGCATCGAGCTCGTGAAGAACCGTACGTCCAAAGAGCCCTACCCACTGGAAGCTAGAATCGGCCATCGTGTGGCGGCCGCGGCACGGACCAGAGGCCTGATCATCAGACCAATTGGAAATGTGCTCGTACTGATGCCACCGCTGTCCACATCGTTGGCGGAACTACGGAAAATGGTGGAGACATTACAATGCTCCATTGAGGATGTCTTACCAAAATGACTCTTTACAATCGCGATATGCTGGAAAACCATTGAGGGGTTGAGTAGACTGCCATGCCTATCGTGACGTCCCGTTACTGTTGCTCCAAGGAGATGACATGAGTCTTTTCGGTCGGATCCTCGGCATACCGTCGTTTGCCGGATCCACAAACGCCCTACTGGTCGAGCTGACCTTACCGACGCTCACGGATCCCCAGCGTGCGGAATTGAAAGTCCGCGCGATCCAATTTTTGCAAAACATCGGTTCGCCCGGCATGTCTCCCGAAACGGCATTGGCCGGCCTGAACCAAGCCTCACGCATGACCCAGCTGAATGTGCTGGCACTAGCCATGAAAGAATTGGGATACAAACCTGCTCTGTCATCGGAACGCCTCAGGAAAGTCCAGGACCCCTTTGCTCCAGACCTTGTCAATGAGCAAGCATTGCGGGCGGTGGCTCGACGATTGAAATGGAAGTACGGCGTCGAGGCTTCCCTCAGCGTGGAATCTATTACCTTTGATACATGGTAGCCGTTTGCTTGACAGACCAGCACTGCGCGGCTATTCTGCCGAGGTTCTTCTTTCACCTACAGCCGTAGAAGGAGTGCCCATGCGAATCGCTGTACTGCGGATGGTGCGTCTTGCGTCGTTGACTCCCTTGATGCTCATGCTGTGCTCACTACCCGGCTATGCGTCCGACTCCTTCAAGATGGGCGTCGTGGACCCTCAGATTGTCTTGGAAAAATCGAAAGCCGGGAAACGGGCGCTCGACGGGCTCAAAGAATACGTCAGCGTTCGGCAGAAACTCCTGGCTAAGGACGAAGAAGACCTGCGCAACTACGAGAAACAGATCAAGGATCAACTGCCGAAAATGAGCGAGGCGGAGAAGAAGGAGAAAGAAACGCAGTTTCGGACCAAGGTGCAGGACTTCCAGAAACGCGCGCAGGATTTCAACCAGGAACTGCAGAAGAAGCAAAAAGAGCTGGTTGATGAGTACATGAAGAAAATCATGACGGCCACGCAAGCCACGGCTGAAAAAGGCGGTTTCGCCCTTGTCGTCGACAAAGGCAGTGAACAGACGGTGAAGATCGTCATCTATAATAAAGATACACTGGACCTGACAAAACAGGTCATCGAGGAGTTCGACAAGACGAACAAGTAAGGCCAGGCTATTCTAATGGATAGCCGGCCTCTCGCCACGCTCGTATTCCACCTGCCATCGAGATCACGCGACGATATCCCATCTGCTGGAGAGTATCAGCAGCCAGAACAGACCTGAACCCGCCACCGCAGTACAGGACGATCGGCGCCTCCTTGTCCGGGATCACCGACTCGATGTCACGTTCGATGATGCCCTTACCGAGATGTCGTGCCCCCTTGGCATGATCCGTGGCAAACTCCCCATCCTCTCGCACATCAAGAAAATGGACCGGCTCTCCCCGTTCAAGCCGCTCCTTGACCTCCCCCACTGTCTGTTCTTTCACACGCAGCTTCGCCTGTTCGACCAACTGTAAAAACCCTGGATTGTGTTTCATGATCCCTCCAGATCAAAACAATGACGTTTGTTCACTCCACGGCCGACGAAACGTCTGGGGAACTGAGCGGATGTCCTCCTCGGGAAACCCTGTTCTGCGTTTGGCCAGAGTGAACAGCTGCTCGACAATCTCACCGTAAGGTCCTTGTCCAGTTTGTCGCTTAAAAAATCGAGTCTCCGTTAGCACTCCACCTCTCACCTCACGAAGTCGATTGACGATTTTCCCAATCCGTTCGGGGAATGCCTCTCGCATCCGGTCCAAAAACACCGATTCCACACTGCCGGATAGTCTCAATACACTATAGATTGCAGTACGAGCCCCTGCACAATGCGCACGATCCAGCAACTCAGGGAGATCACCCTCGTTTAACCCTGGAATCACGGGGGCAATAGAGATACCCGTGGCGATCCCTGCATCCGCCAGAGCCTGTATCGTCTGAAACCGCTTCGTGATCGACGGCGCATGCGGCTCGACCTTGCGGGCCACATCATCAGAGGCAAATGGAATACTCACGTAGACCCGCACCCAAGCCTCCTCGTTCAGTTTCGTCAAGATGTCGAGGTCTCTCAGCACCAAGGCGCCCTTGGTAATCACGCCGATGGGATTGCGATACTCCGCACACACGGACAGGCACGCCCTGGTCAGGCCATAGGTGGCCTCCAACGGTTGGTAGCAGTCCGTGTTCCCAGAAAAAACGATCAGCTCTCCGCTCCATGACGGCCGCTCAAACGCATGCCGCAACAGCCGGGGCGCATCGTCCTTGACGATGATTTTGCTGTCAAAATCCGTTCCCGCGCCAAATCCCCAGTACTCATGCGACGGCCGTGCATAACAATAGGCACAGGCATGAAAGCATCCTCGATAGGGATTCACACTCCATCGAAAGGGCAGGTCCGGACTGTCGTTGCGGCTCAAAATCTCGCGCGTCTCGTCTTCATAGACCATCAATGTGGCCATACGAGCCGGCTCCAAGAGCTCGCGGTACTGCGATTCAAATGGATTGGGAGGGTTAGAAACAGCGCGCATGTGCCATCCTGTTCCTAGCCCTCACGCATTGTCAATTCACCCGGAGTGGTCGCTAGGGCCATCCGGCTCAGCAGACGTTGGTTTCGTTGACTCTCTATAACTCGGATGCTAGATTTCACACGCTTTTGCAAGGACACACCATGCACGACCCGCGATACCTTCGTGACAACTTGGACGTGGTCCGCACCGCTTTGGGACGGCGCGGGCAGGACGTTCCCTGGGACACCATCCAGAAGCTCAGCGACGAACGGCGAACGCTGACCACACAGGTTGAGCAACTGCGCCACGAGCTCAAGAAGGGCTCCGACGACGTGGCGCGCCGCCGCCGTGCCAAAGAACCTGCCGACGAGGCCATCGAAGCCATGAAGCAGGTGGGAGAGCGGATCAAGGACATTGAAGGGACTCTGCGAGAGACGGAAGAAACATTGAACGGCCTCGCGCTACGTATTCCCAATCTCCCCCATCACACAGTTCCACAGGGAACCGACTCGACACAGAATGTTGAAGTGCGCCGGTGGGGCGCCATCCCTTCCTTCTCCTTTCCCCCGAAATCCCATTGGGAGACCGGGGAAGCCTTGGGAATTCTCGATTTCGACCGGGCCGCAAAAATCTCCGGGGCTCGCTTTGCGGTGCTCAGCGGGGCTGGCGCCAAGATGGAGCGCGCATTGATCGATTATATGCTCGATCTCCATACCACCCAACACGGCTACCGGGAGATTCTTTCCCCCGTCTTGGTCAATCGGCAGACGATGATCGGAACTGGACAGCTGCCCAAATTCGAGGATGACCTGTTTCGGTTGCGCGACGAGGACTGGTTTCTGATCCCCACCGCCGAAGTGCCGGTGACCAACCTCCACCGCGATGAAATGCTCAGCGAGGATCGTCTGCCCATCCGATACACAGCGTGCACCCCCTGCTTCAGACGAGAGGCGGGTTCGTACGGCAAAGATACCCGCGGCCTCATCCGTCTGCACCAATTCAACAAGGTGGAACTCGTGGCCTTCTCAACCCCTGATCGTTCGCATGACGAGCTTGAACGATTGACCGGCCATGCCGAGGCTATCTTACAAACCTTGAATTTACCCTATCGTGTCGTCACTTTGTGCACCGGCGACCTGGGATTTTCGTCCGCAAAGACCTATGACATTGAAGTCTGGCTCCCGTCTCAGGGGCAATATCGGGAAATCTCGTCGTGCAGCAATTTCGAATCGTTTCAGGCCAGACGAACCAACATCAAGTATCGTCCCAGTGGTGGGAAGAAAGAGGCCAAACCAGATTTCGTCCATACGCTGAATGGGTCAGGCCTTGCGGTTGGCCGAACCCTGGTGGCGATTCTCGAAAATTATCAGCAGCCGGATGGGTCAGTCTTGATTCCTGATGTGCTGAGACCGTACATGGGTGGGAAAGAGAGAATTACGAAAGAGTAAACGTCTGTAGGTGTCTATCCGCGGGTATCATTACGATACGACGATAAAGAACCCGCGGGTCAACCAAAGGTTGGTATGGAGGGGTGCCGGAGCGGCCGAACGGACCGGTCTTGAAAACCGGAGATGGGGTAACTCATCCGCGAGTTCAAATCTCGCCCCCTCCGCCATAGTCCACGTGCTGTGTGATCCATTCTTGTCATAGCTCCTCAAGGTAACGTACAGTCCTGCCAGCCCCTTAGGAGCGGGTGTGCATGAACATCTTGCAGAAAGGTTGGCAGTGGTTTTGGCGGCAGAGCTGGCTCAATAAGATCATCATACTTGGGCTGTTTGCCGTAGCCGTGCCGTTCCTCCTTCCGACAGTTGTGGCTTGGTTCAGACCCACCATGATCAAGGTCGGCGTGGCCTTCTATACCTATGAACGCGCCTCCCTCCCGGATGGGAACACCCAACAATATTTCTTTGAAAAACGGAACCTGGTGACGAATTGCAGCCTCCGGAAGATTGAAGAACCTCTGCCAAAAGAACCAGTCATCCCCCCAGTTTCCCAATCCTGGGTCGTCCTCAAAATCCTGCTGGAAAATGCCTCGGATCAGAACATTACCGACCTCCGTCTCGGCGTCAGATCGCCCGCCCTAACTCCGGCTACACAACTGCTTACCGCACCATCTGTCGACGCGACTGGTCACATGGAAACGCCTGCGCGAGACGCCCGCCGCTTCTATCTCGTGTCCATTCCTGCCATTGCCGCAGGAAGTTCCCTGGTCTTGAGCCTGAAGACTCCCATCGACGATCAATTGCGGCAGTTTATCTATGTGGATCACCGTACCGTGACCATCCAAGTGCCGTTTGTGTCAGCGGACCAGTTTCGCGAGTACCCTCCGATCGTGTCACGAACCAATGCGGTCAAAATACTCAACCGGGAGGGGCTCTTACGAACCGATACGGACAAGGCCGCGGATGAAACCCTCGTCTTTGCAAGGCTCGACTTAGGCGAACCGGCCCCTTCAAGAAAAGCCGTTCCCTATCAATTGCTTCCAAAATCAAAGGCATGCCCAGAAGGCGAGGCGGGGCTGTGGTAATCCCTGCAGTATCCTAAACTGTACAGAGCTCTTTGTCGGTAAGACCTACGCGCATACCACTTTCGGTGGAGATCCTCCCCGACTAGGGGAGTAGAAAACGTCCTCAAGTTGTACTATCCTCTGCCCATTCGTCGCATGTCTCCAAGGGGAGGAGAGTCTATGCCGACCTCGCCGCTCTCTCAGATGTTGATCAATTGTATTCTCAAACGCGGCCAGGCTGGTCTCGAAGGGGAAGGATGCCTCTACGAATTGTCGGCCCCAAAC
This sequence comes from Nitrospira sp., assembly GCA_036277675.1. GTDB lineage: Bacteria > Nitrospirota > Nitrospiria > Nitrospirales > Nitrospiraceae > Nitrospira_D. Next base: position 21,008 of record DASUMN010000288.1, read on the forward strand.
CGTGAAGTGTCTGCCCCTGAAAAGCTCCGGACTGGGGATTATGTCAAGATTCGTTTCTGGCTGCCTGATGAGGATGCCCACATCGCCGTTGATTTGGCCGAAGTCGAATGGGTCGAAAGCCACTGGATTAAAGTCGATCTGCTCTCGGTGTCTCCGGAGAATCAGGCCCGGCTCAATCAGTTCAAATCCGTACAGCGTTCCTCCTCACGAGCACCTCGTACCAGCGAACAGATTTTCATTCGGTTCTAACCTGCTCATTCTGGGGACCTGCCTGATGGGCCTCCATCACTACGCTCCCCCTCTTTCGTCTAACCCGCCGCTACCTCTACGGTATGTTCAACACCCGCGGCTCACGGTTATCCTACTCGCAGCTGACTCTGGACAGCCTGGACTCTTGAATAAGGAGACCCTCCCCATGCAGAAACAGCTCGGCAAGATCGGCGCCATTCGACGGGAAGTGCACGGGAAACCCTGCCCCTTCTGTGGCGGGTATACCTACCAACTTGTACTTCGAACTTCATCGACCATTGAAGAGACAGGGATTCTTGCTCGATGTTCCCACTGCCACCATCCGCGAAAATTCGACGAGGATTTCTGGCAAGTCTTATGGATGTGATGCAACCGAGAACAGGGAGACTTCCAATGTCATTGACATCCTGGCGTGCCCGGCGAATACGTGCGCAGCAAAAGCGGAAAGCGCTGCAGATGCTCGCCCTCAGCGGCGTGGTGCGTCCGAGCGACGTGGAACTGCGTTATCCGATTCCACTGGTCAAGATCCGCACCACGCATTCCGCCCCTGACACTCCATCGTCTTCGTCCTAATAGGTCTCACGCATACGCGCCAATCCCTTGTGCCTACCCTAGAGGCTGAGGTAAGATCACGCCTCGTCGGCGGTGATCCCACCTCACGACGTTGTCCGCCATAACTGCGGACCTGATCCAATCCAAGCATTCTGACGTGGAGAGGTGGCCGAGTGGCCGAAGGCAGCGGTTTGCTAAACCGCCGTAGGGACAAAATCTCTACCGAGGGTTCAAATCCCTCCCTCTCCGCCACTCTTTCCGATTCACATCTCTCTAGCAGAATGCTGAAAAAGTCCTCCAGCGGCGTTCTCGCGTCACGCAGAGGCTCAACGTAC
>DASUMN010000289.1:0-6390 GCA_036277675.1 Nitrospira sp.
GCGATGCCCAGCACGGCATCAATCATCGTGGGACCCACGCCGGTTCCCGTACATGCCCCGCCCGCCGAGGCGCTGGACGAGGTCACGTAGGGATACGTGCCGAAGTCCACGTCCAGATGTGTGCCTTGCGCCCCTTCGAACAAGACTGTCTTGTTCTTCTCGATGGCCCGATTCAGGAGCGCGACCGTATCGACGAGATGGCTCTTGAGCCGCTCGGCATAGCCCATGTATTGATCGAATACCTTGTCGACCTGGAACGTCTCGGTCTTGTGAAACTGTTCGAGAAACCAATTCATCTCGACCAGATTTTCTTCCAGTTTCTTTCTGAACAACGGCGGATTCAGGAGATCGCCCACCCGGATGCCGATCCGCGCCATCTTGTCAGCGTAGGACGGTCCGATACCCCGTCCGGTTGTCCCGATTCTCCGCGAGCCCTTTGACTGTTCCGTCGCCCGGTCGATGGCCTTGTGGTAGGGCAGGATCAGGTGTGCGCGCCGGCTCACGGCGAAGTTCTTGCCGATTGCAATGCCCTTGGTTTGGAGCTGGTCCATTTCTTCGATCAGGGAGCCTGGATCCACCACAACGCCGTTGCCGATCACACAAGTGGTCCCCCGGTACAAAATGCCGGATGGGATGAGATGAAAAATGTAGGTGTCCCGCTCATTGATGACCGTATGCCCGGCGTTGGACCCGCCTTGGTAGCGCACGACGATGTCGGCATCTTTGGCCAAGATATCGACGATCTTGCCCTTGCCTTCATCGCCCCATTGGGCGCCGATAATGACGAGATTGCCCATCGTGAGCCCGTTTCGCTCCGCACCGACACGAAAAAATGGCTCTGACCCGACTGGGAGATCAGAGCCGAGGGCGTCATGGTAGGATTCCGCCTTCGCCTTTGTCAAGCTGACACTCCGAGCCCTGGGCGCCTGGCCGAACCGGAGGCTCTTTGTGCAGGTTGGGCGCGGCTTTTCAGCGATAGAGGGGCCGGGGCTTTCTTGACTGGCCCGGACCTGCGTGTTAGCATGCCTCGATTCTCGCGGAGTTAGCCGATCAACGACTCAGCGTGGGGCTGTAGCGCAGTTGGGAGCGCGCGTGAATGGCATTCACGAGGTCGCCGGTTCAATCCCGGCCAGCTCCACCAAACCTCGCTTGCGCGTGCCGCCGCCTATTCAGCGCTTTTTGTAACTGAGGCGGCGGATGAATACCTCAAGTGAGTTATTGGATACTCTCATTTAGTCTTTGGGATTTCCTGATGTTCGCTCTTCATCTATCGATCAGGTTCAATTTTCTTCGGTTGCCCCGCTTTCCAACCTGCTAGCTCCTGACGCATTGTCGTTGACTCCGGTCTACCGAATGATTGCCACTGGGAAGGTGTGTGCCCATGCTCCAGATTGAATCCGTCAGCAAACAATACTCCACGAAAGTGCTCCTCGCCGAGGCGTCCGCCCATCTCCGCCCGAATTCTCGGGTCGGCCTGGTCGGACCGAACGGCGCGGGCAAGACCACGCTCTTCCGCATGGTCCTGGGGGAAGAATCACCGGACGAGGGCTCGATCCGCAAACGGCCGCGCCTCCGGATCGGGTATCTTCCGCAGGAACTCGAAACCATTACCGGGAAGACGGTGCTTGACGCGGCACATCGCGACGAGTTCCCTGAACACGAAGCCAAGCGCATCCTGATGGGTTTGGGATTTACGGAGGTCGATTTCGGACGGCCCGTGGAAAATCTGTCAGGCGGCTACCGGATGCGTGTCGCGCTGGCGCACCTGCTGCTCTCGAACCCCGACGTGCTGATGCTCGACGAGCCGACCAACCATTTGGACAAGCCGACGCAACGCTGGTTTGAACAGTTTCTGCTCGATTCGGACATGACGCTGCTGATCATCAGCCATGATACCGCCTTTCTCGACCGTGTCGTCACGCATATCTGGGAACTGCGGCATCACAAGATCGAAGAATATCGGGGCAACTATTCCCTCTTCCAAAAACTGAAAGCGGAAAAGGATGCGCAGCTCCACGCGTCGGCGGCCCGGCAGTCCAAAGAGATCGCGCGGGTGCAGAAGTTCGTCGATCGCTTCCGGTATCAAGCCAACAAGGCCAGCCAAGTCCAGTCGCGCCTCAAGCAGCTCGAGAAGGTCAAGCGCATCGAGCTTCAGCGCGACCCGAAGCGGGTCAAGTTCCGTTTCCCGCTCCCATCTACCAGCGGCCGCGAGGTGCTGGATCTCGCCGGGATGGCCAAGCGCTACGGCGAAAAGGTGGTGTACGAATCGCTCGACTTCGCCGTGGAACGCGGCCAGCGCATCGCGCTGGTCGGAGAAAACGGCGCGGGCAAGAGCACGCTGTTGAAGATGCTCGCCGGCGTGCTTCAGCCGGATACGGGCAAACGAACTGTAGGACACGGTGTGACTCTGCACTACTTCGCTCAGCACCAGGCGGAAACGTTGAACCCCGAGCACACGATCCTTGAATCCCTCGAAGAGGTGACCAGGCATGCGGAAATGAATTTCTTGCGCGGCATTGCCGGCGCGTTCCTCTTCACCGGCCAGGAACAGAAGAAGCCGATCAAGGCGCTCAGCGGCGGGGAACGGAACCGGGTTGCGTTGGCCCGCATGCTGGTCGAGCCGGCCAACACGCTGCTCCTCGACGAGCCGACGAACCACTTGGATCCGGCGTCGGTCGACGTGCTCACCGATGCGTTGATCGAGTTTCCCGGCACGATCGTCTTTATTTCCCACGACCCGACCTTTCTGTCGAGAATCGCCACGCGCGTGGTCGAGATCGAAGACGGACGCGCCCGGAACTTCATCGGCGATTACGAATACTACCTCTGGAAGAAGACGCAGGAGTTCGACTCGATCAAGGAGACCAAAGAAGAGCTGGACGGCAAACAGCAAGGCAAGCCGTCGGCTCCTACGAAGGCCATGACACAGCAGATTCAGACTCCGCCTAAAGACTCCGGCGGCGATCGACGTGATTTGACAAAGACGCAGGCCCGCGTGGAAAAGCAAGTGGCGCGGGCGGAATCGGACATCGCGGAACTCGAAAGCAAAGTCAAAGCGAGGGAGATCGAATTAGCGGACCCGGCCCTCTACAATGAATTTGGGAAGTGGACTGCCCTCCACCAGGAACATGACGGCTGGAAACGCGACTTGGAGCGGATGACGGCCCGCTGGGAATCCCTGTCGGCGGAATTGGAAGAGGTGAAACAGAAGCTCGGAGCGTTGCGTTAAACGGAGGCTTTGAGGGTTTCTTCGAGATAGTAATACAGCCAGCGGTTCTGCTCTTTCGTCACTAGTTCATCCCACACCACGCCGATCAAGAATCCTTTCTTCTCCCACGGCTTGATCCAGGCGACGGTCCCCTCCAGTTTTTCCTGCTGTTCGGTCCGATCAGAGTCCAGGAAGGCAAGCGACACCGTCACCCGCTCATTGGGTGCAAGGCGCTCTTTCATATGAAGCCCGGCACCGACTTTGTTGACATTATCGAGCACCGCCGTACTCGCGCGGCCTCCGCTCTTCGGAGACACCAACGCGGACCCCACCAGCGTGGCGCGGACAAATTTCCGGCGTTCACCTGCCGCCAACGCGCTGGTCGATGGTTTGGCTTCCCCTCGTTTCATACGGTCTAAGTATAACCGATTAGATGAGATTGTAAACCATCAAAATCGGCCCTATGGCTGATTTTTCGGGCGGTAATAGTGCCGCCCTCTCAACGGTGCGGGTAGGTGGGTTTGCTCGGCTTTGGCGTGAGGATCGTCATGGACATAGCGGTACCCTTGACCGTATCCCAACCCCTTCATGAGCGCCGTCACGGCGTTTCGAAGATGAAGCGGAACCCCTAGATTTCCATGGCTTTTGGCATCCTGGAGCGCCTCCAACAGCCCGACGTAGGACGCATTGTCTTTGGGCCGCGAGGCGAGGTAGGTCGTCCCCTGCGCGAGGTTGATCTGAGCCTCTGGTAGTCCCACAAACTGCACGGCCTGGGCCACGGACATGGCCACGACAATGGCCAAGGGATCGGCATTGCCGATGTCTTCTGACGCGAAAATCACCATCCGTCGGGCGATAAATTTGGGATCCTCTCCCGACTCCAGCATGCGGGCCAACCAGTAGAGGGCCCCGTTCGGATCCGAATCGCGCAGGCTTTTGATGTAGGCGGAGATGACGTTGTAATGTTCTTCGCCCGACTTGTCGTATCGGAGCGCCTGCTTGCCCAATGCCGCTTCCAAGGCAGGCCCGTCGATTGCTCTGGTGCCGTCTGGCTCTACCGGCGTGTGTGTCACCACGAATTCCAACAAGGTGAGCAGCGCCCGCGCATCGCCGTTCCCGAAGGCAATCAGCCGTTGCCTCGCTTCCTGCGTGAACCGGACGTTCCACCTTCCAAATCCCCGCTCGGAATCCATGAGTGCGCGGTCGAGCACCTGTCCCAGCGCCTCGTCCGAAAGCGGTTTGAGCACGACGATGAGGGAACGGGAGAGAAGCGGACTGATCACTTCGAAGGAGGGATTCTCTGTGGTGGCTCCTACCAGAATGACGGTCCCCCGTTCAACATGGGGGAGAAAGGCGTCCTGCTGCGATTTATTGAAGCGATGAATTTCATCGACGAACAAGATGGTCCGTTGGCCATGGATCGTCCGCCGCTGCTCAGCCGCCTTGATGATCCCGCGTAATTCCGGCACCCCGCTTGTCACCGCCGAGAAGTGAACAAAGTGCGCCTTCGTGTGCCCAGCGATCAAATGCGCCAACGTCGTCTTGCCTGAGCCGGGCGGCCCCCAAAAGATGACGGAGGAGAGCCGGTCACTTTCTATCGCCCGGCGCAAGGGCCGATCGGGCGCTGTAATCTCGTCTTGGCCGACGAAGTCCTCGAACCTGGCGGGCCTCATCCGCTCAGCCAACGGCACGTCACCGGCCTTCTCTTCAACAGGAGCAGCGAACAGGTCGGGAACGGCGTCACGGGGGGTGGTCATGCGGCTCCTCGCGGTCGTGCCCGATTCTATACGCCTGATCCTTGTCGGCGCAAACGAGCCTGGTTGGATCTTGACGCTGCCCAAAACCGATGGTACGAAGGGCTCTGCAACGGAGGATTTGTGAAGGCTCCGGTGAACGGCATCACATTGGCCTATGATGACCGAGGCGCAGGTCTGCCGCTGGTGTTTCTCCACGCCTTTCCGTTGAACCGCACCATGTGGACCGCACAGGAACAGGCGCTCTCATCACGATTTCGAGTTGTGACGGTCGATCTACGCGGGCATGGAGAATCCGATGCGCCGCTGTGGCGTTATACCCTCGACCAGGCTGCCGATGATGTTCGAGGTCTGCTTGATCACCTCTCGATCCAGCAGGCAGTCTTCGTCGGACTCTCCATGGGAGGCTACATCCTGTTTGCGTGCTATCGAAAGTATGCCGAGCGGGTGAAAGGACTGGTGCTGGCCGATACAAGGGCCCAAGCAGATACCGATGAAGGAAAACGAGCGCGGTTTGAGATGGCTCAGATCGCCTATAAACAAGGGGCCGGCGCGATCGCCGACATCATGATTCCCAAGCTGCTAAGTCCTTCAACGATCCGGACGAAACCGACGCTGGTTCAGCGCGTGCGTGCGATGATCGAGGGCAATCCAGTCAGCGGGATCGCGGGAGACTTGATGGCAATGGCCGAGCGGGCTGATTCGATTCCGTTCTTGAGCCAGATCGCCTGTTCCACTCAGATCATCGTCGGCGAGTGGGATCAAGCCACTCCGCCGTCCGACGCCCAGCTCATGGCCGATCGAATTCCCGGTGCCCGCCTGTCCATCATTCCCGACGCCGCACATCTCGCGAACCTGGAACAGCCGGACCAGTTCTCGGAGATCGTCCGGTCGTTTGCCGAAGATGTGGCGGGGGAACGGCTTGGCTGACGGTATACTGCGCCGCTCTCAGTCGGAATCGCCGACGCTGCCTTGGCGAATCAACTTCAAAAATTCCTGGCGGGTTTGCAATTGACTCCGGAACGCTCCCAGCATCGAGCTGGTGACAGCCACGGTGTTCTGCTTCTCCACGCCGCGCATCATCATGCAGAGATGCCGCGCTTCGACGACGACGCCGACGCCGTTCGCGTTCAACTTCTGGCTCAAGGTTTCGGCGATTTGGACCGTCAGCCGCTCTTGGACTTGCAGCCGCCGTGCAAAGGTATCGACAATCCGAGGGATCTTGCTCAAACCCACGACCTTCTTGTTAGGCAGGTAACCGACGTGCACCTTGCCGAAGAACGGGAGCAGATGGTGTTCGCACATGCTGAAGAAGTCGATGTCTTTCACGATGACCATCTCGTCGTACTCGATCGGAAACAGCGCCCCGTTCAGGAGATGGTCGATGTTGCGCTGATAGCCCTGGGTCATGAAGGCGAGCGCTTTGGC
>DASUMN010000290.1:0-5552 GCA_036277675.1 Nitrospira sp.
TTGGCCATCCCCGCCTGGGCAAACTCTTCTTTCAGAGCAGCCACTTGATCTCGGTATTCATTCGCAAGCACCACCTCAACACGGCTTACAGGCGGGAGCGGCGCGACCTCGCCCGCTACGCTCGAAACAGGGCTGCCGGCACCTATCAATCCAATCAACAGGCACATTGTCAGTAGAGGGACGGGACGAGTCATTGTTGGACTGTCATGGATACAGGGGGGAAATTTAAAGACTGTTAACACAATGCTGGGCAGCGACGGCGGTGCCCCCTTCAAGGAGACACCGCCGTCGGATACACTACTGCGCGGTGAACGAAGTCGTAGACACCACACCTTCGTCCATCTGGCCTTCCGCCGTCTTGGTTGCCGGAACCTGCGGCATTAAGGACTTAATGCGCTGGTCTCCGACTGGAAGGACTTTGAATAGACCCCACTGCCCGGCATTTGCAAAGGCCGGACGCTGGTTCTTCCAGATATATTCGCCGGCGATCCGGTTCGGACCACCAGCTCCGCCAGTCAGATAGGCATTGATCACCTCAGACCCTCCAAATTCCATAGTGCTGACTTGGTCGGCACCCTGCATGTAGGGTTCATGCGGCCATTCGTGACCGTCGATGGTGAACAACTGCACCTGCTCGCTGAATGCACCCAACACGTGAATTGCCACCGGATCCCCGACATGGGCCTGCAACAGCGGAGTCGCGGGCACCTCGCCGGCTTTCACGCAGCTGAAGATTTCGAAGACCTCACAACCCTTTTCCATTCTCCACGCAGTGGGCTCTGACCGGTAATTCACGGCCGTAATACCCGCTACCTGCTGAATGTAGGGCATGAAGCTGACACCAACGATGTTGTCCTCATCCTGGAACATGAGTGAGAAATCACGGTAGTTCTTACGATTCTCGTTGCCAGGAACCGTCCGATCCACCAACACATCTGCACGCCAGCTGCTCTTCATCGTGATGTCATCCCCTGACACCGGGTCGCGATACTGCGATCCCCTGGGACCGACAATAATGGAGCCAAACAGGCCGTTACGCGGATTCTCTATCACGTTCCCCCAGTCTTGGATGAGAGCGGCCAGTTCCCCGTACTCTGGGTGAGCATAGTAGGTGTACGTCTTGCTCTGGCCCGGTCCAATCGTCTGATCACCGGGATTGTTGCCGACATTGGCGCCGAACGACTCTTTCGGATCGAACGCCATCATATCGACATGAAATCCCGCACGGTCCTTTGCCATTTCATTCTTGAGGTTAATTTTCACACAGTCGCCGACGTTGACGTGCAGAGTCAGGGGGCTCGGCATCAATTCACCGGCCTTGACTTTCCCACGGTCGCCGTCAAGCACGTACATTTTGCCTTGCTCGTTTCCAAACACCATCTTCCGTTCAAGGTCGACTTCCATCACACCCGGCGCCCCATCGTGGTACCGGATCTGCTGGTCCACGGCCGAGACATTGAAGCTCTTGACCGGAGCCTCTGCGGGACAGACTGACGGTGCGGATTTTTGAATCTGCTCCCGGCTTGGTAAGGGCTTCAGGTCTCCCTGCAATTCATCGAAAACTCTGAAGATGCCCCAGCTGCCTTCCGCAAAGTGCGAGGCGCGACCGCTATAGTAGAGATAGTCGCCGGCCTGCTTTTGCGGGCCGCCTGCGGCGGGAATAGCCGGGTCATAGCGCTCGCCGATGGCCAGATGGATAGTGCTTCGCGGCATGGCGTCCTTGCCATACCGTTCCATCGGAAACCAGTGGCCAGTCACATGCCAGGTGTGCACTTCATTGGCCGATCCCACCAACGCCCGAACCACAATAGGATCACCGAGATAGGCGCGCAATAATGGTGTTCCTGGATCGCCGTGTATGCCGGACACAAACAGTTTTGACGGATCCGGATTGTTCATAAGCCGCACGCTCAGCGGCTCGACCCGCATACTGTAGCCACTGCCCGTCGTCGCTTCGCCACCGTTCAAGAACCACATGGGCGACTTATTGATCTTCTCAGGGAATTGATGCGACGGCGGCCCATCCACGGTGGTCGCCCCGATCTTCGCCTGAGGATTGTCGGTTGTGATCAACTCCGCCGTTCGGGCGTTGCTGTCCATAATGTGCATCATCACTTCGCGGAAACTGCCGCGAATGTGTGCGGACACCGGTTCCAGCGTATGGATATCCGCGATAGGGCCGCTGCGAATTTCCTTGCCTGTGACCGGATCATGATAGGTCGAACGCGGCGGCTCGGTGATGAAGGCAGAGAACAGCCCATGGCCCCATGTATCAGTACCGAACACATGGTCGTGCCAATACACGGTCCCCAAGTCTGCATCGACGTACCAGCGCTCACGGATAAATTCCACGCTGGCGATGTCATTCTTCTTATGCGCGTACTTCAACGGCGCATCGAAGGTAATGGTCTTGCCATTGATGGACTTGATCCGGACCACTTCAAAGAACTTCGGATCGTCCATACCGACGCCCAGCTCGATATTGACATGGAACTTGGACGGGTCCGCAACGGTAATGCTGCGCGCCCCGGCTTTGGAATCCGCGGTCAACACCGTGTTGGCCGGCAGGGGCATGCCCTTCTCCGGCTCCGGATCCTTCAACATGGTGAAGGCTCTCAACGACATGTCATAGGAAAATCCGATCGTCGGACCGTCCGATGCGCTCGTATCGAACTGGAAGAAATGCGGATGGAGATTGATCTTGTTCGACCATCCAGTCCGCGCATCATCGGGAATTTCGTTTTTAAAGATCACGTCCACGCAATCGTAGACGTTGCCGCGAATCACCAAGGGAACCTGCTTTTTTGGATTGCTACGCACTTCCGCTTCTTCTTCGTGGAGCACATAGATCATGCCGATTGGATCGACCAATGCGGCCGAATTGGCCGTCGCGGGCTTCAGCGTGATCGGCAACGTAATGGAATGGGTCGTGAAGTACTTTCGTGGAGAGTTCTCCGGACACAAGCTCCATGGACCTTGCTCACCGGGCCTGGCCGGCTCCGTGCTCTTCGTGCCGTCTTCACGGACATGGAACGGCTCCAGCCACGGCGCGCCGCCATGGTTCGGAGCGAACGGCGGCCGTTTCCCGAGATGCGGCCTGAGCCATGGGAACGCCAGCTTGCCGGTCTGCGGATCGAATGTGATCGGCGGTCGCTTCATCGGAGCAGGCGACACATAGTCCGCCCACTTGTGGGGCGTCTCCGGCTCATTGAGTGCCAGCGTGCCCTCCCACTTCCAATTCACCACCGTGGCATCATGTGCCTGGGCCTGCTTCACCTGATCTTCCGTCTTCCCTGGCAGCCCTTGCGGCGGGAGCATGTATTCGACCCAATCCTTAATCGACACTTTCACCGGATTGGATTTCCAGTCAGTCTTATCCTTCGTAATTTCCCACTTCTTGCCCCCATACCAATCGACCGTGGTGCCGACCAGCTTATCTGAACTGACGGCGGGCTTGATCTTGCCCTTGCGGTCCGGCAATTCCACCAATGCCTTCATGACGTCGGTCTGGAACCCTGGTGCTTGCAACGTGTTGTACACGCGCCAGAATCCCCACATGCCGGTCACATAGTGCTGCGGGATATGGCAGTGGAACACGAATTCGCCGGCCAATGCCTGCAATCCGCCTGACCCACCTTCGGCCACTTCATCAAAAATTTCCGACGGGCCAATGGCCTGTACGTCCAACCGGTCTGAAACGTCATTGATCAGAGGGAACTTGACCGGACCGTTCTTCGACAGGGTCGGATCCAACTTGCTGGTGCCCGGCTGTCTGGCCCAGCGGATCGATCCGCCATGGAGATGGTGTGAATGGACGATCTCCGAACCGCCGACCATCCGGAACGTTGCCGGATCGCCCAAATAGGAACGAGGAATCGTCGTAGCGGGGTCCCCGAATGTATAGGACCCATAGCCCTGTGATTCATCGGCAAATCCGACCAAATGCTCCTGCATCTCCAACCGCGTGCCATGGGGCTCGCTGCGGTAGTTGAGCAACCGTGCCGCCGGCCTGTAGGTATCGGTGTGGGCATCGCGCTGCGGCAGCATATCGCCTTTGCGATTCAACAAGCGAAACGTCTCGTCACCGGCCTCATGATAGAAAATAACGAATTCGCGGAAGTCCGACCCCTTCGCCACATCGATCATGGCTTCCCAACCGCTCTTCATTTCTTCACCAGTAAACGGACTGAGGAAGCGAGAGCCTTGCGGCTCAACGACTAACGAGCCCAGCAAGCCCAGCGAGTACTGTTCACGCGTGGCATGACTGTGAAACGCGAGGCCACCCACCTGCTTATCAGGCTGGATATACCATTCGAATTCACCGGTCTTCCCCGCCGCCACCAACGCATCAGGATTATTCGCGGTCGCCGGCTTGCCGGTGCTGGCCACCAACAGTTGCGACCCGTTGATGATCATGTTCGTCGGCTCACCGTCGATCTGGTTGCGAAGCGTGAGCTTCAGGCAATCACCTTGGTTCGCCCGGATCACCAATGGTTGAATTAGATCGCCCTGCAACCCGTTCGACACGGCGCCCTCGGCAAACGTCAGGTCGTCACTCTCACGTGCCGCCTTATTCTTGGCTTCTTCCTCGCGCACTCCCGCCACGTTCTCGGTGAGCGCGTACATGTACCCCGGATAAAAATCCCCGAATCGATTGACGGTAATCTCAACGTTGATCGCCGTGACGTCATAGGCCCGAACGGGTGCGTATGCCGGACACCGGCTGCCCTGCGTCACCTTCACCTTGTCCGGATCTTCAGCCACGAGCAGAACACCCTGCTGCATGGCGTGCGCGCCAGCTCCTTGGAACGGGCCTTTCGACTGCACCTGCCGCTCGATCTGCTCGACGGCCTTCGACATCTTGTCCATCAGCACCGGACCGGCCTGCGCATGCACCGGTGTGGCGGCATCGGCATTCGAGCCTTCCGCCACATGCGTATCATGCGACATCACCGCAAACGCAGGTGCGGCTCCGATCAGGGCCAGACCTGCGGCAACTCCGAACCATCTCGACCACCACAGTTGTTTTGTTGAAGCAGCCATACGAACAGCCTCCTCCATCTAATCAATCAATCGACACAACAACCTATCAACAACCCTATACGTGGTTCAATCTCACAACTTTTGCGTGTTCAACAAGCTGGTCGTTCACGAGGTATGAGTTCAACCGCACGTTGCTCTTGTTTATGACAAGACTCTCCCGCTCATTCTCCTAACAGGACTTTGCTATATAGCCATATTAGACAATTATTGCAAGACCATTTTTCGCCAACACGAATGACGGTTCGCTGTTTCCCAGCCTTTTGTTTCCGACCAGGCACGAGCCAATTGTGGGACCGTGCCTGGCACCGTGCATCGCAACCATACTTCCCCGCTTCCCACTACAAAATCCTGCTGGCCCCTTAGAATTTGAGATCACCTTCGGCGGCACGGTCTTGCCAGAGAGCCTCGGACAGGCCGAGAGTGTACCAATCGGCATGAACAGATGTAGCACAGCGCTACGCTTTGAGCGTGATCGCATTATGACGGGAATAGAGAACCGAGGGGAGAAG
>DASUMN010000291.1:0-4093 GCA_036277675.1 Nitrospira sp.
AGGCCGTCCAGCAAGGCCGCAGCGAGCGAAGAGGCGAGGCATACTCTGAGCTGTATGTTGAGCCTCTGCGCGATGTGAGAACGATGCTGGCGAGCTTTTTCAGCATCCTGCTAGGTGCCGGTTGACCCGGCACAGGCAGGGTTGGTACATAGAGCCAGCTCCATACCTTGGTTCCACCACCGTGAGGCCGGCGATGCCTATCGATGCAATCACGCAAAAAGTCAGCGAGCGCTATGCCAAAGCCGCCAATACCGGGGAGCAGATGTGCTGCCCCACGAGCTACGACATGGCGCAGCTCAGATCGTTCATTCCTGACGAAGTGCTGAAGGTCTCTTACGGATGCGGCACGCCGGCCGGTTTGCAGACGGTTCGCCCCGGAGAAACTGTCCTCGACATCGGATCTGGCGGGGGCATCGACTGCTTCGAAGCCTCCCGGCTGGTCGGCCCAACCGGCCACGTGATTGGTATCGACATGACGGACACCATGTTGGACATTGCGCGGAGAAACGCCGTCGTCGTGGCCGTCAACCTCGGCTACCCCGCTTCCAACGTCGAGTTCCGCAAAGGCATGGCTGACGCGATGCCGGTGGAGGACGGCACGATCGATCTGATCATCTCGAACTGTGTGATCAATCTCGCTCCGGACAAACGCAAGGTCTTCCGCGAAATGTTCCGGGTGGCCAAACCAGGCGGACGGTTCACGATCTCAGACATCGTCGCGGACCAGACCGTTCCGCAATATCTCGTACATGATGCGGAGAAGTGGGGGGATTGTCTATCCGGCGCATTGACCCTGACGGCCTATATCGCGAGCATGGCGGATGCTGGCTTCCTGGGTATCCACCTGGTCAAGTCTTCTCCCTGGCAGGTGATCGACGGCATTCACTTTTTTTCCGTCACCTTGACCGGCTACAAGCTTCCCCAGGTTACCGATCCTTCGCCCGTTCGCTATGCCACCCTTCGAGGACCGTTTAACCGTGTCGTGGACGAACGGGGCACGGCATATCAGCGCGGCATCCCGCAGCCGATCGGCCCGGAGGACGTCCTGTTGCTGAACTCCCCTCCATGCGCCGAATATTTCGTCCTGACAGCCGACCCGCTTTGGCTCAATAATAATGATCCAAGATGGACCGCCGTGTTTCCTGCGCAGACCCCCTGCACCTGGCGAGGTCACTATGCGCTGCTCGCCGGCCCGTTTGTGGAGGCGGCTGATGATGACAACCATATTTACCGCCGGGGAGAACCGCTGGAGATTTGCTCCAAAACCCTGGACGTGCTGCAGACCGACGGATACGCGCCCCATTTCGCGATTCTCAATCGGGCGGGACAACAGGTCAACGGCGCGGCCGTCACCTGTGCTCCAGACGGAGGCTGTTGCTGATGAAACCCGTCGCTGAACGCGATCTCTTGAGCCCGCGCCAATGCGCGACGGTGTTGAAGTCGTTGGCGGATGCCACCAGACTGCGCATTCTGGAATCCCTGCTGGATGAAGAGAAATGCGTGACCGACCTGGCGCGTGAACTGGGCTGCCCGCAACCCCATGTGTCCCACCACCTGCGCATCCTTCGAGATTCCGGCATCGTGGAAGGTATTCGGGAAGGGAAACAGGTCTGCTATCGAATCACGCCGGTCGTGCAGCGGGCGCTGACCCGCCGGCAAGGGAAGGCGCTCAATTTCGGCTGCTGCGAGTTGCGCTTTCCCGAATCGGTGTTGGCCACGGCGAAATCTCGTGCGCTGACGATGGTCCACTCCTGATAGGGGCGTCGATGGCGATGCGAGCAGAACCATGCCGCTGACTCTGCTGGGACGACACAATCCTCTTGCTTCTCCCTCTGAGCAGCTCAAGGTACTGGCCCACGCCACACCACTTCCCCTCTTTGAGACACAACTGGACCGGGCCAATCTTTATCCGCTCCATGCCACGGGCATCACAGTCTTCCAGCTCAATGTCGGGAAACTGTGCAATCAGACGTGCCGTCACTGTCACGTGGATGCCGGGCCCGATCGTCCTGAAACCATGTCTTTGGACACAGCCAAACACTGCATACAGGCTCTGGCCAAGACGGACATTCCGACCGTAGATATCACGGGAGGCGCACCGGAGCTCAACGCCCACTTCCGTTGGCTGGTAGAACAGGCCCATAGCCTCGGCCGGCATGTGATGGATCGCTGCAATTTGTCGGTACTCCTCCTTCCTTCGCAGGCTGACTTGGCGGAGTTTCTGGCCCACCACCGCATCGAGATCATCGCGTCGCTCCCATCGTA
The DNA here is from genome assembly GCA_036277675.1 of Nitrospira sp. Taxonomy (GTDB): domain Bacteria; phylum Nitrospirota; class Nitrospiria; order Nitrospirales; family Nitrospiraceae; genus Nitrospira_D. The sequence continues at coordinate 2,266 of DASUMN010000291.1, forward strand.
TCAGGCCAGCCAGACGGATGCGCAGCGCGGTGAGGGTGTGTTCGAGAAATCGCTCGAGGCGCTTCGCCTACTGAACCGCTTCGGCTATGGACAATCGGGTAGCGGCCTCGTCCTGAACCTCGTCTACAATCCGGTCGGCGCATTCCTGCCTCCCAAGCAGGAGGCCATCGAAGCGCAGTTCAAGAAGGAACTTCGCGCGAGGCACGGCATCGAATTCAACCGTCTCTACACGATTACCAACATGCCGATCAGCCGGTTCCTGGAGTTCCTCGTCGAAAGCGGCAACTATGATCAATACATGACGCGCCTGGCCAATGCGTTCAATCCCGACGCCGCCTCCGGTGTCATGTGCCGGCATACCCTGTCCGTCGGCTGGGACGGCAGGCTCTACGATTGCGATTTCAACCAAATGTTGGAACTCCCGGTCGACCATGGAGCACCCTCACATATCCGTGACTTCGATCCAACTCAACTTCATCACCGTCGGATCGTGACGCGCAACCATTGTTATGGTTGTACGGCAGGCTCCGGCTCATCATGCGGAGGAGCCGTCACCTAGCTACGCGCCATGGAATTCTCCGTTTTCACATGCTCCCTCATTTTCCTCCTTGCCTTTGCAAACGGCACGAATGACGTGTCAAAAGCCATTGCGACCTTGGTCGGGAGCGGTGTCACTACCTATCGGAATGCCATCGCCTGGGGGACGTTGTGGACGATGGTCGGTGCCGGAGCTGCGGCATTCGTGGCGACCGCCATGGTGAAAACCTTCAGCAGTGGATTCCTTCGCGCAGACCTTCTTATCCCGTCGGCCCTTGCTCCTGCGATTCTGAGCGGAGCCTTCCTCTGGGTACTCCTCGCATCGAGGACAGGCCTGCCGGTATCCACCACCCACGCGTTGACCGGTTCTCTTGTCGGAGCCAGCCTGCTTGCCTTTGGCAGTGAGGGCCTCATCTGGACGACGGTGTCGAATAAGATCGCTCTTCCCCTGTTGCTCAGCCCGTTTCTTTCCCTCGCTCTTTCCTTTGTCGTCCATCCTCTCATCGGATCGGTCGCTGGTCGTTGGGAGGGCAGCTGCGTATGCATCATGCCCAGCCATCGAGCGCTCGTCAGCATTGATGCCGGGGGAGGGACCCGCACCTGGTTTCAAGCGAAAAGCATCGGTATCCCGGTGGCAGCCGTTCCGTCACAATGCGACCGTGCGGGTCTATCAGGCTTCACCATCGGTCTGGATTCCATCCACTGGCTTTCTTCCGGTCTCACGTCGCTGGCGCGCGGGATCAATGATGCGCCGAAGATCGCGGCGATGCTCCTGCTAGGGAGCACGGCGGTCTGGCCCAATACAACACTGCAAATCGCCGCATTCGCGAGTGTCGCCATCGCCATGGGGGTCGGCAGCTATTGGGGTGGACGCCGTGTCACGGAAATGCTCGCTGAACGAGTCACGAAGATGAATCATGTCGAGGGATTGTCCGCGAACCTCGTTACGTCTTCGCTCGTCCTTCTCTCAGGTACGCTCGGTTTACCTGTCTCGACCACACACGTCAGCAGCTCGGCCATCATCGGCATCGGCTTGCGGAAAGGTATACGGGCGGTGGGTTGGTCTACCGTTCGCGATATGGTGCTCGCCTGGATCGTCACACTGCCCGCGACAGCACTCCTGGCAGTTCTTTCATACTGGATCCTCTCCACAACCTTTTAGAACTTGCCCCGCCTTCCTCCACTCTGCTAAGGTGACGGCCATTCGATCATAACCTTCGGAAACATCGATCACCCGTATGGTCTGGGACCCAAAAGATCCTTGGGGGAAAAAACAAGACCCGCTTGAGGA
>DASUMN010000292.1:0-5315 GCA_036277675.1 Nitrospira sp.
CGACCCCTCCGCGGCCCTGCTGGAGGTACTCGATCCCGAACAAAACAACTCGTTCACCGACCATTATTTGGGCGTCCCCTTCGACCTGACGGAGGTGATGTTCATTACCACCTCCAATCTGATCGATCCGATCCTTCCCGCGTTGCGCGACCGGATGGAGGTCATCGAAATTCCGGGATATACCGAAGAAGAAAAACTGGGCATCGCCCAGAAATATCTTATTCCCAGACAACTTGAAGAACACGGCATCACGAACAAGCACGTTCGCATCGCCGAGCCGGCCATCAGAAAAATCATCGCGCACTACACGCGGGAAGCCGGTGTGCGCAATCTTGAACGCGAGATCGCCAACGTCATGCGCAAGGTGGCCAAGAAAGTCGCGGAGGGCAAGGGCCAGGGGTTCCCGGTCGATGCCGCGAACCTCCAGAAATATCTCGGCGTCCCGAAGTATGTGCCCGAAGCGGAACTGGAAAAGGACGAAGTGGGTGTGGCGACCGGCTTGGCCTGGACTGAAGCGGGCGGCGACGTCCTCCACATCGAAGCGACCGTGATGAAAGGCAAAGGCCAGCTGACCCTGACCGGCCATCTGGGCGACGTCATGAAAGAATCGGCCCAGGCGGCGCTCAGTTATGTCCGGTCACGGGAAAAAACGTTGCGGATCAATCCCGACATGTTCAGCAAGCAAGATCTGCACATCCATGTCCCGGCCGGCGCGATTCCCAAGGACGGCCCCTCGGCCGGCATCACCATGGCCACCGCCATCGCCTCGGCCCTCTCCGGCATCCCCGCCAGACGAGATCTGGCCATGACGGGAGAAATCACCCTGCGCGGGCGGGTCCTGCCGATCGGCGGCTTGAAAGAAAAAATCCTGGCGGCCAAGCGAGCCAAACTGACCACGGTCATTCTGCCAAAGCGGAATAAGAAGGACCTTGAAGGAATCCCCAAACATCTACTGAAGGGTATCCACTTGTCCTTCGCCGATACGATGGATGACGTGATGAAAATCGCCCTCAGAAGAACAGCGGTGACCCGTTCGCCGGCGAAGAAAGCGTCGTCTCCCGCGACGGGCGCTCCGACATCGGAGCACACCGGAAAACGCAAACGGGACAGCCGCGCACGGGAAATTCAGGCCACGCTGTCGCCTGCCCCGGTTGCGCGTCTTCGGTAGAGTGACGTCGTGGCCCTTCGAAAGGCCCAGCCCCGCATACGAGAATTCGCGCTGATCCGGACCCTCGCGCGCCGGTTCGCCCGCCGCACCACGCAACTCATCCGAGGCATCGGCGATGATGCAGCCGTGCTGGCATCCCCGGCACAAGGGTGGTGGCATGTCACGACGGACTTGCTCGCCGAAGGTATCCACTTCGATGTGCGTACCGCGTCTCTCGAATCAGTCGGATACCGGGCTGCCATGGCCAATCTCAGCGACATTGCAGCCATGGGCGCAGTGCCGCGTTACGTACTGATCTCTCTCGCCGTGCCGTCTGAATTCGGCACGAAGCAGGTGGTTCAGCTCTACACCGGCCTCATGAAGGCATGCCGGCCACGCCACGTCATCCTGATCGGAGGTGACACCTCCGCGTCTACGGCCGGACTCTTCGTGAGCCTCACGCTCCTCGGAACCACCACGTCGAGGCGAGCGCTGTTTCGCCGCGGAGCCCGCGTGGGCGATGACATCTATGTGACGGGGACCTTAGGAGACTCTCTGGCCGGCCTGCAACTCTTGGCGCCGACAGCATCGACACGACCGGCGGATCGGCGCGTCTCCCCGCTACGCGCCTCTCACAAGAACTTTTTGATCAACCGCCATCTCCGCCCCACCGCTCGACTTGCCGAGGGACAATGGCTCAACAACGCGCGACTGGCAACCGCGGCGATTGATCTGTCCGACGGCCTTTCCGGCGACCTTCGACACCTCTGCGAAGAAAGTCGCGTGGGCGCGGAGATTGACCTGAGCACCCTTCCCATCTCAGCGGCGTGCCATGCGTATGCCGAGAACCGCCGTCTGGAACCAGTGCTGGTGGCGCTCACAGGAGGCGAAGACTATGAACTCTTGTTCACCGCCCCCCCGGCGAAACAAGCAACCATCGCTCGTCATGCGCGCGCACGCGGATTTCACGTCACACGAATCGGCACGATCCGTCCACGCCGGTTTGGGATGCGGATGAACACTCCCGATGGTACGATGAAGCCGATTCCCAACACGAGCTACGAACATTTCCGTTGATGTCCAACCAAACCAGCCAGGACGCGGCATCGAGCCGCCGGTCGTTCCGTGCACTCCTCCGCCAAGTGCTGCACTTACAGGAATCGCCTCAGCGAACCGCGCTGGCATTCGCCATTGGGGTCTTCATCGCCTTCTCCCCAGCCTACGGCTTGCACACAGCGATGGTAGTGGTCTGCACCTGGCTCTTCGGCCTCAATTTCGTGGCATTGTTGACCGGCGCATTTGTCAACAACCCTTGGACCATTGTGCCTATTTTGGGGGCGACGTATTGGACCGGCGCATGGTTATTGGGACACACGGAGACCCCGACGTTCAATTGGACCGACCTCAGCTTCAGCGGCATCTACGAACAAGTGGCTCCCTATCTGATTCCATTCGCACTCGGTGGATTCGTCCTGAGCGTGATCGGAGCCCTGCTGGCCTACCCCGTCGCGTATCTGCTTATTCTCCGATATCGTCCGGCTCTCAGCCCGTCCCCTTCCCGTCCATTGCCGCCCCCCGACCAGGTGGGCTAAGATACACCTCACCTATGGTTTCGTCAGCACGAGTGAATGCCCCCTATGACGGGTCGGCGCTGATTGCCGATCCCATTCACCGCTACGTCTCGTTCACCGTGCCCTACGCCGTTCCTGATCCTCATGAGAAAACCGAGAAGGACCTCATCGACTCACCGTGGGTCCAACGGTTGCGGTACATTTATCAACTCCAAAGCGCCCGCTGGGTCTATCCCTCGGCCGAACATACCCGCTTTGTCCACTCGCTCGGAACCATGCACGTGGCTGGGCGATTTGCCCGGCACCTCTATCCGTTTCTCAAGAAATCCGTCCCCGGCGTGCCCTCGGCCAACTATGTCGAGGCCCTCCTGCGCATTACGGCGCTGGTCCATGACATCGGCCATGGTCCGTTTTGCCATTTCTTCGACGAGAACTACCTCCATGGCTTTCATCTCACGCATGAAAAGCTCGGGCAAATCATCATCCGTGAACACCTGGGACCCATCATCCGACATATTCGCCGGAGCCCGTCCGGCCCCTTCGACACAGGAGAAGAACTGGATCCCAACCAGATCGCGCATCTGATTGTGAAAGAAAAAGGAAAAGACAATTCCCGCCTGCCTCGATGGCTGAACATGCTCCAACCCGTCATTTCAGGCAGCTATACAGGAGACAATCTGGATTATGTCTTGCGCGACTCGTACATGTGTGGCGTGGCGGTAGGACCCGTCGATCTCTCGAGATTGATTCACTACACCATCATCACCGACAAAGGGTTTACGATTCATAAGACGGGACTTCCGGCCCTGCAGATGTTCCTCAATACCAGAATGTACCTGTACTCGAATGTGTACTTCCATCGCACCACGAGGGCCATCGACATCCACTTGCGCGACATTTTCGGCGACACCATGAAGCTGCTCTTCCCCAAAGACCCACGCACCTGCATGGACCGGTACCTGACGCTCACGGACTGGTCGCTGTTGGAAGAGGTGCGGGGATGGGCGCGCGCCGGCCAGAAAGCGCGCCGCCGGCTCGGACATGAATGGGGGCGCATCCTCGACCGGGACGTCAAATGGAAGATGGCCTACAGCACCACACTGAAGGAAAAAGGTCAGGAGCGGGGAATGGCCTTCCCCAGCCATGAACTGTTCGCACAGCAGATCGCGAAAGAATTGCCAAAGGAGTTGCGCGGTCTGGAATTTCGCGTCGATATGGCGCCGCTGGACCCTCGGCCCGATCCAAAAGACCGGCGCGGGAATCCGCTGTATGTCTACGATCCGGGGACCAAACAGGTGTCAACCGAGCCGCTCGAAGAGTTCTTGGACTTGTTGCCCACGAGGCTCATCCAATTCCGTGTCTATTCGCACGACCATACGCACGACGCCGCCCTCTCACAAGCCGCGGCGACCGTCCTCAATAAAACGCCGTCCAGCCTCGAATCCAATTACTAATACGCCGGATTTATGCTGGGATTTTTTCCAGCTGATTGCCGAGCACATGCGATTTCCGCATCTTCATGACGTTGCGTTGCTCCGCCGTCGGAAAATGCAGCCCACGCTTTTTCAAGGGGAATCGTGCTTCAAACCGATCGATCAGCACCAGCACCTCATCGTTGTCTCCGGATCGCACCAGAAGCAGCACAAGCCGGAGGTACGCGGGGACGAGCAGGAGCAGATGGCGGACTTCTTTGACCTCGTCGATCACGTATCGATAGCCCGTGATCGAGACAGCCCGATTGATCTTCTCGTAACAGGCCGCTTCGATCATATGCACGCCCAGTCGGTCCGTCTCGGCGCTGATGCTCATCTCCCATTGCCCGTTCACCAAGGCCCGCAGCTCTTCTTGAGTCAGCTGGACACCGCTTTTCTTCGCCTGCGCACGTGCGCGCGCCACGACTCCCCGAGCTTCCAGCCACGCGCCATACAATCCAATCAGCATTCCCGGACAAGGCGTGGGACTCTGGCACCGGCCGTGCAGAGGCGAAAACCCTTTCTCAGCGATCTGCGAAGGGAGAAACACCCGCCCATTCGACCCCGCGCATATGTCACAGATTGTGTCGTCATCAGGGACGATATAAATGTACATCCGGATGCCTGAGCGATCAAAAATGTCGACCGCCATGATCCGCCCGGCCATGATCTGCATTTGATAGTACTGCCAGATGACCAGCAGGCTGAGCACGGCTACCAAGTATGGGGTCACCTCTGCGAACAGCCACTCGCCGAACATTTCCCACCTCTCCAATCACACTTTCGCCTGATCCCAAGAGTAACAGCCGCTCATGCCATCGCCAAATTGATTCTCGATTCCTGCCAGGCGGAGACTACAGTATGCCGCTACAAAAGAAGGCACTGGGCCGGACCAAGACAGTGTCTTGCCTTTGCTGCAGGGACTGAATGGCCAGCAGAACTAATGTTTCGCCATTGACGGCCCGATCATCGGCGGTGCCGGAACTATTCCTCCGGTCCGTGCTTCCTTTCTGCTGAGGCCGGTGGCTTTGGCTTGCGGCTTTCGTGCTGTTCATGAAAGATCGCCGCAGCGACAAACAGTTGAATGCCGACCAGCAACAGAAACAAGCCGCCGATGTCGTAGCC
>DASUMN010000293.1:0-7725 GCA_036277675.1 Nitrospira sp.
AGTCAGCCTGCCCGGCCGGTTTTCAGGTGGTGGGGGAAATCGCGCATCCGATGGAAGCATGCATGACCGCCGTCCTGGAAGGACGCATCCCACTCACCGACGAACTGCTTCATGTACTGGCTCAGGGGGTAGTACTCATCCGGATCCTGATGCAGCGAGATCGTTCCACTGCCGACGGCATGCAGCGCCACGCGCCCGAAGTCCTCAGTCTCCTCAACGGATTGCGCGACAGGCAGGTACCCGTCCCTCCAGCCGATTTCCTTCCAGAGCCGTCCTCCAACCAGGAGCTTGCGACGGGTAGGGAGTCGTTAGAGATGGAAACGGCTCAGTCATCGATTCTGCCAGACGAATACTTTCTCCCGCAGCTTGACCAGGAAGTCCTGTCATATTTTGTGCCGGAGGCGCTGGAGTATCTGGAAGCGTTAGAGGCCAATCTTCTGCAACTGGATGCACATCCCCAGAACAAGGATCTGATTCAGCAATTGTTCAGAACGGCCCACACGCTGAAAGGTTCGGCGTACACCGTGGGGTTCCAGGTGATCGGCGATTTGATTCATCATGTTGAAGACTTCATGGGCGCGGTGCGGGACCAACGCCTCCACATTCTGCCGGGGCATACCGATTCGATCCTTCGTGCTCTCGATGTCGTCCGAGTGCTGATGCAAAACGATCCAAACACCGTACAGGCAGCGAAGAAGCAGTTCCAGGCCTCGCTGATGGAATTAAAGCGGCTGGAGCTCGGAGATACGCCTGGTGTGTCGGAGACGAGCCGATCGGCAGGCACTCGCGTGTTGCGGACAGAGCCACAAGCAGGACTGGGAGAGGAGCCGGCGACCGGTAACAAGCACCCGGAAGGCAAGTCGGGGGAGGAACGGGAGGTCATCCGCGTCAGCCGTGCGCGCTTAGAGCAACTGATGAACCTTGTCGGTGAGCTGGTGATCGGGCGCGGACGGCTCGAACAACGGCTGTGGGACCTGGAACGGTTGTCCGAACAAGTCGTGGCGTGCAAGACCCGATTGGTCGATGCCGTCCAATCGTTTGCCGGCAAGCACACGACCTCCTTTCGCGAGGCCCCGTCTGTTCAGGCCACACCCTCAACCCACAGGAGTTGTGGATTCGATGGTTTCGGTACATTGGACCTCGGCGCGTACGACGATTTCAATCTTCTGGCCCGCAGGATCGGCGAAGTGAGCGCTGACATCACCGAGTCGATGGCGCAATTGAGCGGCTCTATCCGACATGCTCATGACGATATGAAGCAGCTGCAGCATGTCACGCGGAACATACGGGACGAGATTGCCAGGACTCGCATGATACCCATCGGGACTCCGTTCACACGGTTCCGGCGCGCCATCCGTGATCTCGCACGCGCTTCGAACAAAGAGGTGGCGGTCGTGACTTCCGGTGAGCATACGCAAGTCGATACAGGGGTGGTCGAACGGCTGGTGGATCCGCTGGTCCATTTGGTCCGCAACGCCGTCTATCACGGCATCGAGCTGCCGGCTGACCGGGTTGCCAAAGGCAAGCTGGAGGTGGGGACCATCTATCTCCATGCGGCCCACCGGGGAAACTCGATCATGGTTGAGGTCGAGGATGACGGGGCCGGACTCAATTTGGAGAAAATCCGGGAGAAAGTCGTTACCGCCGGGCTAGCACAACCTGAGCAGGTCCGCAAGATGCCAGACGCGGAGGTCCTCCAGTTTATTTTTGCGCCGGGATTCTCCACGGCCGATTCGATCGGCGATCAAGCGGGTCGGGGCGTCGGGCTCGATGTGGTCAAGCAGGTCGTCGAAGGTATGAACGGGCACATTGAAGTGGAGTCGTTGCCGGATGTCGGAACGAAATTTACGCTGCACCTTCCGCTCACGCTGTTGATTACCACCGCGTTGTTGGTGCGTGCCGGCGCGGAACGGTATGCGATCGCGCTCTCCAGCATTCGGGAAGTGACGCTGGCGGCCGATGCGTCGTTGACAAAGGCGGAAGACCGCACGCTCCTCTCTCTCGGCGAAGAGATGATCGAAGTGCAATCCTTGCGGCATCTCCTGCGCGGAGAATCTGCGGACATCGGCAGCACCGTGCCGATTGTGATTGTGCGGACCGCCGCGGGGGTGATGGGATTGGCGGTCGATGAATTGATTGGCCGCCATGAAATCGTGATCAAAAGCCTGGGGGGGCTGCGGCCCCTAGAACAGTCGTGCTTTGGAGGGGCGACCATCGATCCGCAAGGGTGTGTGATTCTGGTCATCGACCCAAGCCGCTTGGGAAGCAAGATGGCTGGCCAGCCGTCTGCACGGGGTACAGATCTCGCGACGATGTCCCAGACTGGAACAAGCGGGACGACAGAACTGGCCAAAGCGGTGGAGGCCTCACACGGCAAAAAAGTTTGTATTCATTGACGAAGCCGAGGGTCTTACGGACAATGACCAAAGAGGCGGTCGGATGAGTTGGAATGTGCGGACATTCCATACAGTAACGCGCAGTTCTTCGTCGTGTATGTGGCGGTGATATGGCGGGCGGGATGTCTTGGCACATGGAAGCCTTTCAAGTGAGCCGGTGAGATCCCGGATCCCGTTCTCGCATGCTCGCACCTCGGTTCAGCATGAGACCAACTATCGTTTTAGTCATGGGTAAGGGAAGGATAGTCGCATGCAAAAAATCCTGATAGCAGACGACAGCATTGCCGTTCGGAAAGTGGCCGAGCGGCTCCTGGCGGAGGCCGGCTTGGGTGTGGTGCTCGCGGCCAACGGTGAGGAAGCTCTGGCCTATCTGAAGAAGGATTGCCCTGATGCCATTGTGTCGGACGTGATCATGCCGGATAAAAGCGGCTACGAGGTGTGCGCGTTTGTTCGCGCCACGGCCACTCTGGCTGCCACGCCTGTATTGTTGATTTCCGGCATCGTCAACGACGAAGTCACGAAGCAAGCCGAGACGTGCAAAGCCGACGGTGTCCTGAAGAAACCGTTTCAAGGCACTTCGCTGAAAGATAAGGTGCTGGAGCTCCTCTCCAAACGCCAGAAGCCTAGTGAAGCCCCTGAATCCAAATCCACGTCAGCTCCGGCCGCGGCTCCAACGATTGGCATCAAGGCTATACAGACATCGCCACCGTCTGTGGTGCAGGCTCCCGTGCCGGGCCCCAAACTGATGCAACCTCCAGCAGCGCCTCCACAGAGTGGTGGCGATGTTCACGCGGCAGGTAAGTTGAAAGACGCTGAGGCGCGGTTCCAAGCGGAACAAGTTCGGGCTGAAACTCTTGTCAAGCGGACCGTCGAGCTTGAGGCAGAACTCGGCCGTATGAAAGGTGTGCAGGCCTTGCTGGAGGCCGAACGCCGTCGGGCGAGCGAGCTGGAGTCAAAAGTAGAGGCCAGCGAGAGTCAGGCCTCACGGGTTCCGCAGCTGGAGGCTTCGTTGAAAACTGAGCAGGAGGCCACACGGAAAGCGCGACAGGAGGCGTCTGCTGCCAAGAGTTTGGCCGAGCGAGTCGCTCAGTTGGAAGCCGAGTTGGAGGCTGAGCGGGTCGCTGAGGCACAATTGGTTCAGCAACTGTCGGACATGGAGAGTGCGGCTGCGAAGGCGGCACACACATCCCAACAGGTGGTAGAACTTCAAGCCGCGCTGGCTGCTGAGCGACAGAAGGGTGTAGTCGGCGCGCAGGCGAAGGAGGAGGCGCAGGCAAAGGTGAGAGAGCTAGATGGGCTTCTCACTTCCGAGCGAGAGCATAATGCTGCATTGCTCCGCCGCGTGACGGAGAGTGAGCAGGTTGCGCTCAACGCCACGAAGCGATTTGAAGAGGTGGCCCGTAAGTTGGGCGAGATCGCTGGATTGGCGTCGCAATTGGCAAAAAGGTAAGTGTGCTCCAAGCCGGGGCAGGAATGTCCGCATAACTGTGTGCGTGTTGAAGGGCCGAGCGTCATGCCTGTCGAATCGACAGATGAGTTTCAAAGAGCGCTGACCAACGTCTTTGTTCAAGAGGCCAAGGAATGGCTCCAAGAAATCCATGTCGCATTGGATGAGTTGCAGCAAGCGCCTCCACCTGACCGTCATGTGCTACTCGCGCACACGATCAACGCCGGCCTTACCAACTTGGGTGGGACAGCCGCGACGTTCGGTCTTTGTGAAGTCGAACGAGAGAGTTATGCCGCCCTTCCATTTGTCGAGGCTGTGCAAAACCCGTCCGATACGATTGCGGTCAGCGATTTCATCGCGCTGTGCAAACGCTTAGGCGCGATCCATACCGCTCTCACGCGGGCAACAGATATCGAATTTGACACTGAGCCTGCCGTCGATCAGCCTCCGGCTCAAGCCGTGACGATACCCGCGCATGAATTGCTGGCTCTGCTCCATCGATTCAAAGATCAGCAGTCTCCTTCGGGGGCCTGTTCCCGCAATCTGCTTCACACGATCATTTCACAGGTCGAAGGACTGAAACTGAACGGGATCGAACAATGCAACGTGACGTCACTCCGGGAGTTTCTTGAACGGTGCTCGGAAGGAGAGGAAGGATTTCTTGATGCTGTCAAGGCCCAAGTGCCTTCGATTGCCGAGGAACTCGCGCGCCTCCAGCACGGAGTGGAGAAGCCCAGCCCTTCCTCCAAACAGCTCGGAGCGGTCGTGGAACAAGTCGCCAAGCTTTTGGCGACTGCGCAGCAGGTGAATGCATCGCAGACTATGACGTTCTTCATGGGGTTGCATAGTTTTCTCACGATGGTCATGCACCAGCGGGTCATCGTGGCCACTCAAAAGTATGCCGCTGTCCAGGCACGCCTTGCCGAGTCCGTGCAGGCGCTTCAGGCTTGGGTTGAAACCGGGCGGGCAGAGCGGTCAGTCATCGGCGGTATCTTGCCTAATTAGACTGGGTGTGCGACAAGGCTCCTACCAAGTTGCCGCGCAGGAGTCGGCGGATTCGCGCGGTGATGTGCAGAAAGAGGTGCTGTTTCAATGAGTTGGTATCGGGAGGCTGAAGGCGAGTTGACGGAAGCGGCGGCAGCCGTTCAGGGGCAGCGCCCGCTTCGTATAGACCGGATCCGTGCATTGGTACAGGGACTGGTCTCCTCGCTAAGGCATGATGATGAATTAGTGGTGGAAGCGCTGTCAGGACCGCCCGGCGCACCGGTGATCACAAACTTGATCAATGTCGGGATTCTTGGGACCAAGGTCGGCATTGGGCTGGGGTATTATGGGGAAGAACTAGACCGGTTGGCCCTCGGTGGATTGGTCCATGACATTGGATTGTTTGCTGTACCTGCCTCGTTGATTGCCAAGGCCGGTCGGTTGACTCCGGATGAGCGGATGCTGATCGAGCAACATCCGGACCTGGGTTCTCAGGTGATACATCGGCTGGGACCGGAATATCACTGGTTGACACAGGTGGTCCAGCAGGCTCATGAGCGCGTCGACGGACGTGGGTATCCGAATCGGCTCAAGGGGCGCCAGATTGGTGAAATGGCGCAAATTCTTGGTGTGGTCGATGTCTTCGATGCATTGGTGAGCGACCGGCCCTATCGCCCTCGACGGCTTCCGCATGAGGCCATCAAAGAATTGTTGGTGGCTGAGCGAGCGGCGTTTCCGCGGGAGATCCTCAAGGCGTTGATCGAGCAACTGTCGGTCTATCCGGTCGGAACCACGGTCCGGTTGACGACAGGAGAAGTGGCGACTGTGGAGAGGGTGAATAGCCGGTATCCGTTCCGCCCGGTAGTGCAGATCGGCGGAACACAGGTGGCTGAACAGGGACACGCGCATCATATCGACTTGAGTCTGACCCCGCTGGTGTCAATCATTGAGGCATTGAATCCACCGGCTGTGGGGCGGGTGACCTTTTCGGGCAAGTTGGCTGCAAACGACCAGAGCCCTGCGCCAGTCTCCACATCAGACCAGTTCACCGCGTTGTTGGAAAGCCTGGACTCCATTGCCTCGGCAATCCAGGAGGTTGTCGACACCCGCATGAAAATGATGCAGGACACTGAGGTGCCGAGCCCCGATGCTGACTCCGGGGACCGAGAACAGACGCGGATCAACAGCGATCTGATGTTGCACAAGGAACTCGTTGGGTTGTTTGCACTCGAAGCCCGCGAATGGCTGGCTCAGCTCCAGACCGCGCTCAAAAAACTGGATGCCGGTACTGAGCGGGCGGTCCGGTCGAAACTCTATGGGATCATTCGAAATGGGATGACGAACTTGGCTCGTTCGGCGGCTACCGTGCAGCTCTCAGAAATCGAAGGGATGGCCGGTGCCCTTCTGCCGAATCTTCGAGACATCGAGCAGGCGGGGTCGGAGGAGACGCTGGAATGGCTCAGACCGGTTCAAGAAGGGCTTGCACGAATCGCCTCGGCGGTCCATCGTCTCGAAGGAACAAGCGGTGAGGCTGGTGCGGAAGCGGAGAGTCCCGACTCAACTCAGTCGATGCGGGTAGAACCAGTTGCCGAGTTTGATCCGGTACCTGTCGATCCTGCAGCACCTTTGCCGGAACCGGTGTGCGTCGAATCGGCCATGCCATTACTGCAGGCGTTGAGGGAACTCCAGCGGATCCGTGCACGTTCGGTTCAACCGTCTCGGGATGTGTTGGAAGCGGTCATTGCGCGTGCCGAGCAGCAGGTTGGGCCACAACAGGATCAGATCGCCGTGGACGCGGTGGAGCGTATTCTGCACGATCTTGGCAGACTCGACGAAGAGTTTCTTAAAGAAGTGCATGACCGGGTTCCAATTATGACGGAGCAGATCCGCCAGTTGCGCCAGCAAGGCGCGAGGGATTTCGTCACCTCGTCTCAGCTGGCGCCGATCGCGACCCATGTTGACGCGCTGAAAGAGTTGGCCGAGACGATTCATGCTGCGACGATCACGACCTTTCTGCAGGGAGTGCAGGCGTTTCTGAGTGCGGCGGCCTACCGAAAAGACGAGACACTGCCGCAGCGGTTGCAGGCGGTGGAAGTACGAATCCAGACGCTGGCCCCCATGGCGGAACAGTGGGTGACGCTCGGCCGTCTTGAGATCGCATCCATCGAAGAAATCCTTCCTCGTTGAAGTGAGTCCGTTCAGCGGGTATCCATTTACCACACGTCAGTTCTCACTGCGGAATAGGCGCGATGCCGTCGTTGGTCGTGGCGTTCGATCCCACGGCTCCTCATTGTCATGGGTTCTGACCTTCAATGGGATTTGGATCTGGCAGGTGATCCCGTTATAATGCCGACCTTCTAACAGAATGCTGAAAAATCCCGCCAACGTCGTTCTCGCATCGCTCAGAGGCTCAACATACGGCTCAGAGTATGCGTCGCCTCTTCGCTCGCTGCGGCCTTGCTGGACGGCCTTTTTGAGCATTCTGCGGGCGTTCTTGAATCAGGTTGAGATTCTTGATATTCGCGTAGTGCGGCCCGATCAAAATAGTTTTTCCGCAACTTGTTAAAGATAGTCGGAGGCAAAACGTGCCAAAGCTCATTACCGCACATCACCCTGAACAAGTCGCCCAACAGGCGCGAGAGTATGTGCGGACCTTTATCCTCTTTCCGTCCGGCATTGTGGGATTATTCTGTTTAGTCAGTGGAATCGGTGGATTGGGGTACCAATGGATGGCTACCGACACCTACTCCTGGACTACGTTTGCCTCAAGCTCGATGCTGATCCTGGTGGGATTGGTGCTCGGTATCGCACAAACGTCGTACCACCGGTTCATTTTCGCAAAGTTTCCAGAGGTCTTAGCGGCTCGAATGAGTGCTCGGATGAAGCAGAGAGCGGGTG
>DASUMN010000294.1:0-4517 GCA_036277675.1 Nitrospira sp.
TGGCCGTCAGTTTGGTGGGAATCTGGACCTTGATCACGTACAGATGGTCGCCGGTTGAGCCTCCCTTGAGGCTGGGGACGCCGAGCCCTTTGATTCGCAGTACTTTGTCATGCTGCGTTCCCGCTGGAATCTTGATGACGGTATCGCCTTTGAGCGTCGGGACTTCGACTTTTCCACCGAGCGCCGCAGTGATGAAGCTGATCGGCACGTCGGACAGAATATCGAGCCCTTTCCGTTGAAACACGGGATGGGGTTTTACGGTGATGGCTACATAGAGGTCTCCGGGCGGTCCGGCATTGGGACCATGTTCCCCCTCGTTGGCGAGGCGGAGCCGCATGCCGGTTTCGATGCCGGCGGGAATATGCACGGCAATCGTCCGTTCCTTGTACACGCGTTGCCGGCCTTGGCAGGCGTTACAAGGTTCGGTCACGAGCCGGCCGGCGCCCTCACACTGGCCGCAGGGACGGCTGACGCTGAAAAATCCTTGCTGGAAACGGAGCTGGCCTGTTCCCTTGCAGCTGGGGCAACTCTTGATGGCATGTGGCGATTTCGCGCCAGTGCCGGCGCAATCCGTACAGAGTTCCCATCGAGGAATCTTGAGCTTGGCGTCCTTGCCGTAGACCGATTCTTCGAATGACACTTCAAGATTGTATTGCAGATCGCTGCCGCGTTCCGTCCGGCCCCCGGTCCCTCGGGGTTGGCCAAAGAAATCTTCAAAGATGTCGTTGAAGACATCTCCAAACCCCCCACGGCCGAAGTCGAAGCCATCGGCGCCTTGCTGGGCTCCGGCATGGCCGAACGTATCGTAGCGCTTGCGCTTCTCCTGATTGCTGAGCACCTCGTAGGCTTCATTGATCTCCTTGAACTTGTCTTCGGCGGCCTTTTTTTGATGGTCGCCGGTGTGGAGATCGGGATGGTGTTGGCGGGCCAGTCTCCTGTAGGCCTTTTTAAGGTCTTCGTCGGAGGCCTCTTTTTCGACGCCGAGGATGTCGTAGTAGTCGCGTTTGCTCACGGGTGCCATTGCTCAAGAGGTACAGAAAGACCGAGCTCCGCATCAGTGCGGGAAACTCGGTCCGTCCGCATCGTATTCTATGCTACTTCTTGTCTTTGTCTACTTCTTCAAATTCCGCGTCCACGACCTTCTCATCGGTCTTGGCACTGTCCGCGCCGTCGCCGCTGGGGCCTGCGGTGGGTTGCGGACCGGCCGACGCCGACGCTTTCTTATACATTTCTTCGGCAAGCTTGTGCGACGCGGTCATGAGTGTTTGCGTCGCCGACTCAATGGCCTCGGCATCCGAGCCCTCCAGCGATTTTTTCAGCGCGGCCACGGCGTCTTGGATCTTCGTTTTCTCCTCCGCGGCTACCTTGTCGCCGTATTCCGTGAGGTTCTTTTCGGTCTGATATATCAGATTGTCCGCTTGATTCTTGGCCTCGGCCAGCTTGCGCCGTTTCTTGTCGTCTTCCGTATGCGCCTGCGCGTCCTTGACCAGCTTTTCCACCTCGTCCTTGTTGAGCCCGCTCGACGCCGTAATCCGGATCGACTGCTCTTTCTGTGTCGCCAAGTCTTTGGCCGCCACATGGACGATGCCGTTGGCGTCGATGTCGAATGCGACGTCGATTTGTGGCATTCCGCGCGGGGCCGTGGGAATTCCGACCAGGTCGAACTGACCAAGCAGCTTATTGTCGTTGGCCATTTCGCGCTCGCCTTGGAAGACTCGGATGGTCACAGCAGTCTGATTGTCAGCCGCTGTCGAGAAGACCTGACTCTTTTTCGTGGGAATTGTGGTGTTGCGCTCGATGAGCTTGGTGAAGACTCCCCCCAACGTTTCAATGCCAAGCGACAGCGGGGTCACGTCGAGCAGGAGCACGTCCTTGACTTCGCCCTTGAGCACCCCACCCTGGATGCCGGCGCCGATGGCCACAACTTCATCCGGATTCACGCCACGGTGCGGTTCCTTCCCGAAAAACTCCTTCACAACCTGGATGACTTTCGGCATGCGCGTCATCCCACCGACTAAGACGACTTCGTTGATGTCTCGCGCGGAAACACCGGCATCCGCCAGGGCTTTCCGGCAAGGCTCAACCGTCTTCTGGACTAAATCGTCCACGAGCTGCTCCAATTTCGAGCGGGTCAGCTTGGTGACCAAGTGTTTGGGGCCGCTCGCATCGGCCGTGATGAAGGGGAGGTTGATTTCCGTTTCCTGCGACGAGGACAGTTCGATTTTGGACCGCTCCGCCGCTTCCTTGAGACGTTGGAGCGCCATCCGGTCTTTTCGGAGATCGATGCCCTGGTCTTTTCGAAATTCGTCGACGAGCCAATCCATCACCCGCAGATCAAAATCGTCGCCGCCGAGATAGGTGTCGCCGTTGGTGGACTTCACCTCGAACACGCCTTCGCCGATTTCGAGAATCGAGACATCGAAGGTCCCGCCGCCCAAATCATAGACGGCGATGCGCTCATCCTTCTTCTTGTCCAACCCGTAGGCCAGCGATGCTGCGGTCGGTTCGTTGATGATGCGCAGCACATTCAGGCCGGCGATCTGGCCGGCATCCTTGGTGGCTTGCCGTTGGCTGTCGTCGAAATAGGCCGGCACCGTGACCACGGCCTCGGTGATTTTTTCGCCGAGGTAATCTTCCGCCGTCTGGCGCATCTTCTGGAGGATCATGGCCGAAACTTCCGGGGGACTGTACCGCTTACCCCGCAGCTCGACATGGGCATCGCCGTTATCGGCCTCGACGACTTTATAGGGCAGGCGCTTCATGGCCGCCTGCACTTCGGGGCTTTTGAACTTTCGTCCCATGAGGCGTTTGACCGAGAAAATGGTGTTTTCCGGGTTGGTGATAGCCTGCCGCTTGGCGATTTGGCCGACGAGGCGTTCGTTCTTATCGGTGATGGCCACAACGGAAGGAGTGGTGCGGCTCCCTTCGGCATTGGCGATGACGACAGGGTCTCCGCCGCTCATAATGGCGACGCAGGAATTCGTGGTGCCGAGGTCGATGCCGATGACTTTTCCCATTGGTGGACTCCTTCCTTCTCGATATCAACGGTTCAATAAAATGATCCAGTCAGTTCGGAGCTGCATCCTGCACGTTCGCGGTTTCAGGTCCGGATGACACGCTGACCATGGCGGCACGGAGCATTCTTTCATGCAACCGATAGCCCTTTTGAAACTCCTCTACGACATGATTGGCGGGCACGCTGTCGGATGGTACATGCGCGACGGCCTGATGCGTGGTCGGGTCGAATACTTGGCCGATCGTCTCAATCGCCAGCACACCGAATTTGGCGAGGCTGCCGGACAGTTGTTTCAGCGTCAGATCCACGCCTTGAACCAACGCGGAGTTTCCCCCCTTATCGGAATCGCGCGCGGCCTTGATGGCACGCTCCAGATTGTCGATAACGGGCAGCAATTCCTTCAGGAGCTGTTCGTTGCCATACTTGATCTGGTCGCGTTGATCGCGCTGAGCAAGCCGTTTATAGTTTTCAAACTCTGCTGCCTGCCTCAAGTACTTATCGTTCAGCGTCTTGCACTCGTCGGTCTTTACGCTCAGAGCCTTCTGAGTCTCCACAAGGAGGGGATCAGCCGCCCCGGTACTCGATGCATCTTCTCCTGTACCGCTGCCATCTAAGTCCTCAATTGTGCTCACGTTTACCTCTGTATTGTCCTGCTCTTGGCTCATGCATGTTCCTCTACGAGGGACCAGATATCCATAGAGGATTAGAAGTCAACAGACGGGAGAAAGAAATGTCTTGGAAAAATGAGGGCGACAACCGGATGTGGCGTCTTCAGGACGGTGACGTTGCGCCACGAGCGCGCCGGTGGAGGAACTCAAGTCCATCCAAGGTGAGCAGCGGTTCAACCTTTTGAATCGAAGTGGTCTCTGAGGCGACGACCGAGGCAAGTCCTCCTGTGGCGATGACATAGGAGGGATGTCCCATTTCCTGTTCCATCCGTCGGACAAGCGCATCCACCAGACCGGCATATCCGAAGAGGAGTCCCGCCTGGATGCTGCTTGCCGTGTCGGTGCCGATGACGGTCTTGGGCCGTGCCAGTTCAACTTTGCTGAGTTTGGCTGCGCGGGTGAATAGCGCTTCGGCTGAAATCCCAAGGCCTGGAGCGATGGCACCGCCGAGGTAATCGCCACCCTTTGTTACGGCACAGAAGGTCGTGGCTGTGCCGAAGTCCACAATGATGAGGTCACGGTGAAACTTATGATAGGCTCCGGCAGCATTGACGATACGGTCGCTGCCGATTTCTCTGGGATTGTTGTATCGAAGCGTCAGCCCTGTATCCATGTCCGATGTGACAATGAGCGGGGTACAGCCAAAATACGAGCCGGCCATCGACTCGAATGTTTCCGTGAGGGAGGGTACTACACTGGAAATAATGGCTCCGGTAATTTGCTTGGGGACTCGGCCGGTCCGCGCCAGCAAATTCATGCAGAGGACGCCGTATTCATCAACCGTGGCTTTTGGATTCGTGGCCAGCCGCCAATGGGCAAGAAGGGAGGAGCCC
>DASUMN010000295.1:0-16365 GCA_036277675.1 Nitrospira sp.
GCCGCTGTTTCCTTCGGCCAGAATTTATGGCGGATCTGCGGCAGCGGCTCGTTGTCAAAATTCGGAATGTCGTACAGACACCGGTCGATGGTCTCGACTTCTTCTTCAGTCAGCCCGAGCGTTACCTTCTTCTTCCAGAATTGATCCAGCGTGAAGTAATCTCCCGACTGGGGTTTTTCAGCGAGCAGCGCCTTCATTTTATCAAAGCCTGCTGTATCGACGCCTCCGACGCGTCCCTTGTTGCGATCATGGCACCAGTGGAGCACCTCGGCGATTCCGTACATGGTAATGTCGACGTTCACGATCTTACTCATTGTGGCATCCTCCCTCAAAGAAGCGGCATTCTAGCGCAGGCAGTGCGTGAAATTCAAAGGCCGGATCGCAAGATTCTTCCATTGCCAGGGTGAAAGAAGGCTCTTATACTGCGCCATCCGGTTCCCTATGATGTGATATGGTCCCCGTGTCTCAGAGCACAGAAACACGACAGGCATTGTGAACGCGACAGATTGGAGAATGAGGCCCACTATTGGATCGTTCTTCACGGCGCTTGTCGTCTGCTTTGTGTGTGGGGGGACCGCGGCTTGCGCCAAAACGGAGCCGTACACCCCTCCCGACCTCTTCTATTATTTTGCCAGTTTCAAGGTCGGCAAGAACCCGACGACCATCACGGCGGTTGATCTCAATCATGACTCCTTGACCGATCTGATCACGACCAACATTTCCAGCAACACGCTGTCGATTCTCCTGGGCAACGGTGATGGAACGTTTCAGGATCATGTGCAGTTACAGGTGTGCCAAGAGCCACGCGCGCTCGCGATGGGTGATTTCAATCATGATGAGCATGCCGATGTCGCCTTGGCCTGTTCCGGAGGGGACGAGATTGCCGTGTTGCTCGGCCGCGGCAATGGAAAATTCGAAGAAGGGCCGCACTATCCGGTCTTTCGAACGCCGGTGTCGCTGACCAGCGATGACGTGAACGGCGATCGGCACCCGGATCTTGTCGTGGCGCTCCGGAACGACAAGGTCAAAATCTTTCTTGGCACCGGCACCGGGGAGTTTCGGCATGGGGCGCAGTACGAATACGGCGATACACCGACATGCGTGGCCTTGTCCGATTTGAACGGCGATGGCAAATTGGATCTGGTTGTCACCAACGGGGGACCGATGTCGAACAAGGTGTCGATTTGGCAGGGCAACGGCGACGGCACGTTTCGCCGTCCCAAGGACTATTCGGCGGGGAAGCGGCCGCTGGGCGTCAGTTTCTCTGATTTCAACAGTGATCGACACAGCGATTTACTGGTGATCAACGGCGAGCGGGACAGTTTCACGACCCTGCTCGGCAACGGCGATGCGACATTCAAGGCCGGCAAGGACTCCGGTGCCAATGCCGGTCCCAACTTCGGCCTCGCGCGGGATTTCAATGGCGACCGTCTTATGGATGTCGCCATTGTGAATCTCCAATCCAATGACCTGTCGATCTTGTTCGGAAAGGGCGACGGCACCTTTCATTATCCGCCCAGGAATTACCGGACCAAGGGGGGGCCGTTTGCGCTCTCATCCTTTCGTGCCACGACGACGGGGACGGAAGAGCCGGGTTTGGCCATTGCCGACAATGGAAACGGCAGCGTCTCGATCTTCCTTCATCGCGGATTGAAACAGGGCCAGAAACCGGCGGCGGAATAGAACATGCTCACGACACGCCGTCGACTCACGGGACGGTCGGTCCGCAAGTATCATGCGGGATAATAGCCTCATTCTTGACAGCCTGGCGACCCTTCGTTAGAGTGGCCAACAGGCCTGTCCGAGCGTGTGTGTAGAGCCAGTCATGGCGTTCCGATCTTTTGCATGGTGGTTTGTTCTGGGCTCGCTGCTGACCCTTGCAGTCTTGATGGTCCAGGGTGGGGTGCGTGACTTGTGGGAGGGGACTCAGCCGACCGGGGACACCAACGTCTTCGTGTACTTCGGCACGACCCTATTTGGCGGAGGGTTGTTGGCTGGATGTGTGGCATTGGTGATGAACCGCATTCGCTGACACGGTTGTGGAAGCAGGATATGTATGCAATGCCTCAGGTGCAAGGGATTCATGCTGGTCGAGCGGCACTATACCCTCCTCAATCGGAGGATCCATGCGCGCTGCCTCAACTGCGGGTTCTGGATCGATCTGGCCGATCTCCTTCGATTTTTTCACAAGGTGATCGATAGCGGACTGAAGGGCGGAAAGGTCCGAGAGACCTATTCACTGTGAAAGGCAGGATCATGGTCGCGCAATGGGATGGGGGGCACTACGGTCGAGGATGTCGGAAGCTGCGGCAGTCTATCGGCATTGTGGGTTTCGGGGCGGTGTTATCCTTGTGCCTGATCACGTTGCTTCCGGCGTTGGTGTCCGCCAAGGACCACCGCCACCACAGAGCGGCGATTCATTCCGTCGGCTCGTCTCAACAGGATCTCCCCTGGAAAAAAGTTCCGGCGAACAGCGTTCTGTTGAAAGAGCTCCGATCCGGACGTGTGCTCTATCAACATGAGTCCGAAAAGCGGTTGTCTCCGGCCAGTTTGACCAAGATCATGTCGGCGTTGGTCATTCTCGAACATGGGCGGCTGGACGAGCATGCCACCATCAGCAAAAACGCGGCGCGTGCGCCAAAGACGCACCTCCGCTTGCGAACGGGCGAGGTGTTCCGGCTGGATGATCTCTTGAAGGCGATGTTGGTCGTCTCCGCCAATGATGCGTGTTTGGCCGCGGTCGAACATGTCGGAGGTACAGAAGAGCGATTCGTTGAGATGATGAATGCCAAGGCCACGCAGCTGGGGCTGCTCGATACGCATTTCAGCAACGGCTGCGGATTCGACGGTCCTGAACACTACTCGACGGCCGAGGATCTTGCCAAGCTCAGCGAAGTCGCCATGGAGAATCCGATCTTCCGTGAGCTCGTGCGGGAAGAACGGGGCCTTATCATGCCCGTAAGCGGCCACCGTCCTTACCTGCTGCACAACACCAATCGCCTGCTGGGCCGTATTCCCGGGGTCGAAGGGGTCAAGACCGGTTTCACATCGAAAGCCGGCCGCTGTCTCATCGCCAAGGTCTCTCAAAACGGCAGCGATCTTCTGCTGGTCATCCTCAACTCCAACCGCCGCTGGAACATGGCCAAGAGCCTGATCAACTACGGGTTACGCGCGAGCGAGACAGTGCAGTAACCGGTTCTATTTTCTTCCGCCCGATCCATACAGTGACAGAATTTGTGCTGTATCCCTCCCGATACGAGCTTCCTCCTGCGAGATACGACTCGGACTAGGCCCATTCGTCAATCATCGTATTTTCCCTTACCTTCGATAGTGGAACGAATCTCGCAGTAAGCCCGGTGCCGGCAAGAAACGGATCACCAGCAACCGAGGCGCACGGTTGCGATCCACACAACTGTCCAACGGTTCTTACATCGAGGAGGAATGCCATGATTGACTCTGTCCGTTTCCTGGTCTTCTCAGTAGCCTTGATCGCGACGGCTTCAACCGCAATAGCCGGAGCGGTGCCGAAGTCACAGTCTCATTCGGAAGCCGTAAAGGCTGGGGGTGCAAGCAGCGGTGACGCGAAGTTGATCGACATCAATTCGGCCACACTCACGGACCTGAAGTCACTTCCAGGCGTCGGGGCCGCGTATGCCCGGAAGATTGTGGAGGGCCGGCCCTACGCGTCCGTTGATGATTTGAAAGCCCGCAAGGTTCTCTCGAGTGGCACGTATGACAAGATCCGTGACCGGATCAGCGCGAAGGGACATCCGAAAGCCGTGGCGGGAGAAAAACCTGGTGCTGCAACGCCAGGCAGCGGTATGCACTAAACAGCGGAACGCTGTACGTTCGAGCGACTCCATCCGAGGGGATGGAGTCGCCGAGCGAATCGGGAATCCGATCTGGTCGGTTTCGCTTCCGGTTGGCACGGGGAAAGAGCGATGGCGCGTTAGCGGGGCTGAACGAACTCGATGTTGACGTCTTTGCCCAGGTAGTTCACCTGAAACCCCTGTTTGTCGTAGGCCAGCACGGCACCCATGACGTTTTCATCCCCGTATTCTTCCTTGCCCAACAGCGTGCGAATGTCGTCGGGACTTTCGCTGTTGAGCACGTTGCGGAAGACGCCTCTGGCCTTGTACGCAAACCGGTTGTTGATGAAGATCAGATCGACCTTACCGTCTTGGATCCGCACGCCGGCCATAGGACCGGTAGGCTTTCGCTGGTCGAGCAGAAAGATGAAGGTCGATTCTTGTTCGGCTTTGATGCCGGCGATCTTCTCATTCACCAGCATCTCAACGGCATGGGCTTCCGAGTCGCCGAGTTTGACGCCGAAGAGCGATACCTCGACGCTCGCGATCGCCCTCGGTTCCATCACGTCGCTCTTGCTGAGCTCATACGGTTCGGCGTAGAGGGCGGCTGGAGGTCCGGTGAGCGCCCCCGCGAGCCCCAACGCTACTACCCACATCGCGCGATGATTCCTCAGTCCCATGTGTGTGACTCCTCTTTTCCGTCGCATCAACCGTTCTGTCTCAGGCGTGTAATGGGGGATGCCTTGCGGACTGGATCCGTGGTTATTCGTGAGGCGCCGTGGCTAGCAGCATCTCACCAAGCCGGCGAAGGCGGAGAAAATAGGCCTGCGAATCGGCATCCAATTCTCCGGTCAAGTCATCCAAGTCCTTCAAGCAATCTTCCACAATCGTGACACGTTGCCGATCGAGGCCCTCGGGAGTATCGAGATAATAGACGACACAGCCACTAATGACCGTATCGAGGGTCATCAAGTGACCTTGGTGTGAGCTGGTAAATTGAGGCCAGTCGTTTCCGCGATGCTGGTCCCATGCTGTTTCGATCGATTGTCGCGTCATTCATGCTCCGGGGCCCGTTCCGCGCCGGTCGGTGTTGTGCACGATTAGGGATACAGTCCGCGCTGGAGATGGGCTTGGGCCACTTGATCAATCCCGCTCATGAGGGCGGCCATGCGCATCGACGTCCGGCGTTCCGTTGAAACGTGCAAGGTGCGTTGGAACGCGGACGTAATGATGTCTTGGAGCCGGCGTTGGATGTCTGTGGCGCTCCAGAAGAACCGTTGAAGGTCCTGAACCCACTCGAAATACGACACGATGACGCCCCCGGAATTTGCCAGAATGTCGGGAATAATAAAGACGCCCTTATCTTCGAGGATGCGATCGGCATCGAGTGTCGTGGGGCCGTTGGCCCCTTCGGCGAGGATCCGACAGCGCAGACGGGCCGCGTTCTTCTCGGTGATCTGCTCGGACAGCGCGGCTGGGACGAGCACCATACACTCCAGTTGTAGCAGCTCGTCGTTCGTAATCGCGTCCCCCAACTTCGTGTCGCGCAGCGCCTGGCCTCTGTCGCGGTATCGCCGGATGAGTTCCGGCACGTCCAGTCCGTTGGCGTTATAAATGCCTCCAGTGACATCGCTGACGGCGATCACGCGCGCACCCTGTTGTTGCATGATGAGTGCGGTGTGCGAGCCGACGTTTCCAAATCCTTGGATGGCCACAGTGGTCTGTTCGATGGAGAGGTTCAGATGGCGGAGGGCTTCCAGCGTCACATAGACGACTCCGCGTCCCGTCGCTTCTTCACGGCCCAAGCTGCCGCCGAGCGACAGGGGTTTGCCGGTCACCACGCCGGGGACGGCATAGCCCACCTGCTGACTGTAGGTGTCCATGATCCACGACATGACCTGCGCGTCCGTTCCCACGTCCGGCGCCGGGACATCCTTGTCCGGCCCGATGAGCGGGTAAATTTCTGCGGCGTACCGTCTCGTGAGTCGTTGCAGTTCAGCCTGGGAGAGTTTTTTGGGGGCGACTTGGATTCCCCCTTTGGCTCCTCCATAGGGCAAGCCGGCCAGGGCACATTTCCATGTCATCCACATCGCCAGCGCCGCGACTTCGCCGAGGTTCACATCGGGATGGTATCGGATCCCGCCTTTGCAGGGACCGCGCGCAGAGTCATGCTGCACACGATATCCGGTAAAGACTTCAACTCGCCCGTCGTCCATGCGCACCGGCAGGCTGACAACCATCGAACGTTGGGGCAGCTTCAGCCGTTCCCGCAGATTGGGGTCCAGCTTCATGGATTCTGCGGCTTGATCGAACTGGGCAACCGCCAGGCGAAACGTGTGGGTGTCGAGTTCCTGCATGGCCCCTCGTGACGTTACAAGATGGATGAGTCCCTCGGTGTCGTGCCACCGGCATCGGTCACGCAGTCGTCCAATGTGCCGACTGCGAGTGTCCACTCAATGGCAACAAACATCCTGCTTAAGATGTCGGCAAGATCGCCCTTGATTGCATCCATTGGGATCTCTGTGTGGAGTTGGGTCGCCATAGAGGTCACTGGGCAGTAGGGCAATCCACAGGGATGAATCCGTTGAAAGGGCTCGAGGTCCATATCGACGTTGAGGGCAAACCCATGCAACGTGATTCCCTGTTGGATTCGGAGGCCGATGGAGGCGATTTTCGCCGGTGTGGGTGCCATCACCCAAACGCCCGGCCTCTTATCGATCCGGCACCCGACGATGTTCCATTTCGCGAGGAGCCGTATGATGACCTCTTCCAGCCGCCAGACCAATTGTCTGGGGCCGGCTGCATGTTGGCTAAGCCTGATGATCGGATACGCCACAATCTGTCCTGGGCCGTGGTAGGTGACGGACCCGCCTCGATTCACGTGACACAGGTCCGCTCCATTCGCGCGCAGAGCAGCCTCGTTGCTACCCCAATCTGTGAGCTTGGTGGTGCGTCCCAGGGTATAGACCGGCTGATGCTCCAGGATCAGGACCGTATCCGGCCTCAGGCCCAGTTGCCGTTCGCGGTGGAACCGGGATTGTAACTCCCAGACCGTTGGGTAGGGCATCGGTTTGGAGAATGTGAGTACAACACCATCCGAGGAATGGTGAACAACAGGAGCTGATGCCTCTACGGGGGATTTCAAGGTTCCGGAGCAATTCACGCACTCACCTTCTGCATCCGTACGGGCGCGCATTGTCGCATAACCGGCCGTGCGGGGGGAAGACTTGAACAGGGGGGAGGGCGTGCGCCCTACCCCCCCTGATGGGAAGAATTTATTTGATGGCGGCGAAGAGCTCTCGTATCTCAGGCGTCTTGAGTTTCTTGAGCGCTTTCGCTTCGATTTGGCGGATGCGTTCACGCGTGACGGAGAGATTCTGGCCGACTTGCTCCAATGTGCGACCCTCCTCGTAGCCGATCCCGAAGCGAAGGCGAATCACGGTTTGCTCTCTCGGCGTGAGGGTGTTGAGGATTCGGTCCAATTGTTTGGTCATCTCGGTCCGGTGCACGTGGGTGTCGGGAGGAACGGCCAACTGATCGGGAATCATGTCTCCGAAATGAGTCGTGCCGTCTCCGATGGGTGTTTCCAGTGCCACCGGCTCCTGGAAGGCCTGCACCGTCTCATGAAGCCGCTCAGGCCTCATGCGGAGTACGTGCGCAATTTCTTCCAACTTGGCCGGTCGACCGAACTGCTGTCCCAATCTTCGCGTGACCCGTAGAATCCGATGCGACGCTTCGGTTTGGTGGACCGGAATGCGGATGGTCCTCGATTGATCCGCGAGCGCTCGTGTGATGCCCTGCCTGATCCACCACGTGGCATAGGTACTGAACTTGAATCCCTTTCGATATTGGTAGCGCTCGGCGGCTTTCATCAAACCGATGTTGCCCTCTTGGACCAGATCCAGCAGGGCCAATCCTCGTCCGGTATAGTGTTTGGCGACATCGACGACCAGGCGTAAGTTGCAGCGTACGAGTTCGTCTTTGCCGTGCTCCAGAAGGGCCCGTGCAGACCGGAGCTCCTCGATCAACACCTTGAGCCGTTTTTCTATCGCAGCGGCTGGTTTCATCTCACGAACAGTCGGATTCAGGACTCCGAGCAACACCTGTTCCGCACCGTCCAGCGCTGTGGCGGACAGTCCGCTTAGGCGCTTCACCACTTGGAGTTTCTTGATCGTGTCCAGCGAAGCCGGTGTGCGTTTCGTGCGGCCCAGCGTTTTGACGGCCTGGTGCAAGGCGATGCGGATGCGTCGGGTGCCCTGATCGACACGCTTGGCGATCGCGATTTCTTCCTCGCGGGTCAAGAGCGCCCGTTCGCCGAATGACCGAAAGTACAATGATTCCAAAAGAAACGGGCTGGCGCCGCGACTTGTTCGCAGGGCCGGCGCGGCCTTTTCTGTCTCCCCGCGGCCGATCGCTTCCATGAGGACGCTCGCTCGTGGATTGTCGGCGTCTCTGTCGGCCCCTTCGCGCTCATGGCCCTGTGCGCTGTCCGCCATCTGAAGTTCTTCGTCATGCATGGCATCACCCCTCAGTTCTTGGTTACGCATCGATGTACCTCATTAGAGTCATATCGAGCCGCGAGGATTCAACCGACTCTCACCGTTCTCGCTTATGCTACGAAGCAAAAGCGATGCTGGATTGAAGATGAGAATGAGCCAGCAAAATCCTATGGAAAATACAGAACTATTAGAGATGCTTAATGAGGAAATTCAGGAGATGCTGTTGCAGATGTGCGGCAACTATGCGGGATTGCCTACACTTCGATACCGAACCGCCTCACTCTTTATTGCTTATGATCCGCCTGTATCCCCTTGAGGAATGGTGCAATGGTATCGATTGGGATCGGGAAGATCGTCGTAGAGTTCTTTTCCGCAGCGACCTCGACCAGCGTTTGCAGGTAGCGCAGTTGCAGCGCGGCGGGATTCCGGCTGATGACATCGGCGGCGTCGGCCAGGCGCTGCGAGGCTTCGAATTCGCCTTCGGCGTGGATGACCTTGGCTCGCCGTTCCCGTTCCGCTTCGGCCTGGCGGGCGATCGCGCGTTGCATCTCTTGCGGGAGATCCACGTTCTTCACCTCGACCGCCGTCACTTTGACACCCCAGGGTTCGGTTTGCTGATCGATGATCCGCTGGAGGTCCGCGTTGATTTGTTCCCGCTTCGACAACAGATCGTCGAGCTGGCTTTGGCCGAGCACGCTACGCAATGTTGTCTGGGCCATCATCGACGTCGCGTACAAATAATCCTCGACTTGGACGACCGCCCGTTCAGGATCAACGACTCGGAAATAAATCACGGCATTGACCTTTACGGTGACATTGTCCTTGGTGATGAGGTCCTGCGGCGGAACGTCCATTGTGACGGTGCGGAGGCTGATCCGAACCAGACGATCGATGAATGGGACGATGATGACAAGGCCGGGACCGTTGCTTCCGGTGATGCCGCGCGACAACCGGCCGAGCCGAAAAATCACGGCGCGTTCATATTCGGGCAACACATTGAAGGTGAGTTTGCCGATAATGATGATGAATATGATCGCGAGTAACAATCCGAAAGGGCTAAAGAACATAGCTAGGCCTCTTTCTTCTGAAAAATTGGTGTGACATAGAGGGTGAGTCCTTCGATGCGGAGCACTTTCGCGGACCCGCCCGGTTGGACCGGGGTGTCGCTGACGGCGTCCCATAGTTCTCCGTGGATCGCGAGCTTCCCATCCGGGCACAAGGCCGTCTTGGCTACGCCGATGCTGCCGACCATGCTCTCGGCCCCGGTTTGGGGAGACCGGCGTAACGCGCGGACGCCCATGCCCACGATGAAGAGCGATACGCCCGCCGTAGTCATGACCACAGGGATGATCACGGTCCACGAGAGTTGGAAAAACTCCGCGTCCGATTTGATCAACATCAACGATCCCAGGGTCATGGACGCGACCCCTCCGATGGCGAGCAATCCATAGCTGGTGACGGTGGCTTCGAGAACGAAGAAGATAATGCCGAGCATGAACAGCAGCACGCCGGCGTAGTTGACCGGCAATGACTGAAGCGAATAGAAGGCGAGGATCAAGCTGATGGCGCCGACGATGCCGGGGAGGATGGCTCCCGGATTATACAGCTCCGCCAGCATGCCGATCGTTCCAATGGTCATCAAGAGATAGGCGATGTTGGGGTCGCTGAGCGCTTTCAACAGTTCGAGGCGAAGGCCCATTGGATAGGGCCGGATCTCCAATCCCGCCGTCGCCATCGTGAGTGGACCGTTGGGCAGTGTCACCTTGCGTCCATGCAGTTGCGTCAACAGGTGCGGCAAATCATCGGCGACCAGATCGACGATCTTCAGCTTGAGCGCTTCCTGTTCCGTGACCGAGACGCTTTTCCGGACTGCGTCCTCGGCCCACGAGACGTTCCGTCCATGCTGCTCTGCGATGCTCTTGATGTAGGCGGCGGAGTCGTTCTCCGCCTTTTCCTTCATCGTGCTGTCCATCTCCCCACCGCCCATGGCGACGGGATGGGCGGCGCCGATGTTGGTCCCTGGCGACATCGCGGCGACGTGTGCCGCCATGGTGATGAAAACGCCCGCCGACGCGGCACGCCCTCCTGAGGGGCCGACGAAAACGACCACAGGAATTGCCGCGTTCGTGATGTCCTTCACGATGAGGCGCATGGAGGTGTCCAGGCCGCCGGGCGTGTCGAGCGTGATGATAAGGACATGGGCACCTGTCTCCTGGGCGGATGCGATCGCATCGTGGAGATATTCAGCGGCGACAGGATTGATGATGCCTTCGTATGTCGCAACGACGGCTTCCCCGGCCGACCCGGCCGATACCGGCTCTGATGTACTGAGTCCCAGGGTGAGGGCGAGGAGGACGCCTGTGCCATATCTCGGAAACGGTCCACGCATCAGAGGCTCCGTGCGCGGGAAGTGTACTGAATCACGGGAACGTAAGGGATCATACGGCCCACTGTGAAGTGAGTCAAGGCAAGGCCGTTGGTTGCAAACGATCGAACGAACCTCCTAGAATGCCCGCCATGTCGAAGCTCTCCAACGGCGAACGGATTCATTTTGTCGATCAGAAGGGGCGTCAGTACGCGCTGACACTGAAGGCCGGAGAAATGTATCAATTCAGCGGCCAGACCATCGCGCACGATGCGCTCATCGGGCGGTCTGACGGAACGCTGGTGACGTTGTCCGGCGGCAAAAAGATGCTGGCCCTCCGCCCGACGCTCGGCGACTACGTGCTCAAGATGCCGCGCGGTGCGCAAGTGCTCTACCCCAAGGATCTCGCGCTCATCCCCATGTGGGCGGATGTCTATCCCGGCGCGAGGGTATTCGAAGCCGGCACTGGTTCAGGCGCATTGACGATGGCGCTCTTGCGGGCAGTCGGGCCGAAAGGCTTGGTGGTGACCTATGAAATGCGGGACGATTTTGCCCGCACCGCCTTGCTGAATATCGACCGGTACATGGGACCGATGCCCAACTTGATGCCATTGCGTCAGAATGCCTACGAGGGCATTGCGCTGCTGGACGATGGAATCCCGTTCGACCGAGTGGTTCTTGATCTTCCCGAACCGTGGCAGGTGATTCCTCATGCGGCCACTGCCCTGCGGTCCGGCGGGATCTATTTGAGTTTCGTTCCGACGGTTCCTCAAGTCACACAAACGGTCGAAGCGCTTGAGCGAACGGCGGTGTTCGCCATGGTGGAGACGTTTGAAACGTTGTTGCGCACCTGGTCGGTTCAAGGCCGGAGCGTGCGGCCCGATCACAGGATGGTCGCCCATTCGGGCTTTATCACAGTGGCGAGGAAAGTTGACCCCGGCTTTGTCAGCGAGACGAGTGGGCGAGATCGAGAGGCCGAAGGGTTGAACAAAGAGTCGATGGTGGACGGGGAGAAGGCGCTGGATCGATGAACCGGCTGGCGGGAAAAGTCGCACTTGTGACCGGTGGCAACGCGGGGATCGGCGAGGCGATAGCCAAGACCTTCGTTCGAGAAGGGGCGGCCGTGGCGATTACCGGCCGGCGCCAGGAAGAGCTGGACCGCGTCGTTCGTGAGATTGGGCCACACAATGGTCGGGTCATTGCGATTGCCGGTTCTGTGACCGACGACGGCCATGCACGGTCGGCAGTGGCCGAGGTGGTTCAGCAATTCGGCGCGGTGGATATCCTGATCAACAATGCGGGGGTCGGTGAGTTCGGCCGCCGGCTTCATGAGCTGGATGATGAAACCTGGGCCCGTGTGTTGGATGTCAATCTGACCGGCGTATTTCGTATGACCCGGGCGGCGGTCCCAGAAATGCTGAAGCGGGGGCGTGGCGCGATCGTCAATATTTCGTCGATCGCGAGCCTGGTTGGTATTCCGTACTTGCCTGCGTATGCTGCATCGAAGGGCGCGCTGGACGCGCTCACTCGCGCCATCGCCATCGACTACGCGAAAGACGGCATCCGGTGCAATGTGGTCAATCCCGGGCTGATTGCCACACCAATGGCAGCGCCGCTGATGGCCAATCCGGAACAACTCGATCCGATTCTTGCCCACTATCCAATTCGCCGGCCGGGCAAGCCTGAGGAAGTGGCTGACATGGTGCTGTACCTTGCTTCCGATGAGGCTGCGTGGGTGACGGGGGGCACGTTCACGATCGATGGAGGCATGACGGTGTGGTAAGTCCCTCTGTCGGCGAAGCCTAACCGATTCAATCGATATCATGGAACTCAACGTTCAGACTCAGTTTTGCGGCGTCATCGGTAATCCCGTTGAACATTCGTTGTCACCGGCGATCCATAATGCCGCCTTTCAGGCGCTTGGCGTCAACTGTGTATACCTGGCGTGGAAAGTCGAGATGATTGGAGAAGCGATCCAGGGCCTCCGCGCGTTGGGGAACTTTTGCGGCGCCAGCGTGACCATTCCGCACAAGGTAGCGGCCGTCCCGTTCCTGGACGATCTGGAACCGACGGCGCGACACATCGGTGCAATCAATACCGTCGTGGCCGTGGGGGGGCGGCTGATCGGCTACAATACGGACGCGACCGGCTCTCTGCGCGCGTTGAGGGAGGGTGGGGTCACTCTCAAAGGACGGCGCGTCGTGCTGCTGGGGTCCGGTGGCGCCGCGCGCGCCATCGCCTTCGCCCTGGCGGCGGATTCCGGAATAGACAAGTTGACCCTGCTCGGAGTCGACGACAGGGAGCGCATGGCGTTGGCAGGCGATCTCCGGTCCAAGACGAATGTGGCCATTGAGGATGCGTTTCTCGACGACAGCACTCTTGGCCGGACAGTACCTGACGCGCAGATCCTGATTCACTGCACCCCTGTCGGCATGTCTCCAAAGGCCGATGCGACCTGCGTGCCGGCCTCGCTGTTTCATCCAGATCTTGCTGTTATGGACATTGTCTACAATCCAAGGGCGACCCGATTGCTCATGGAGGCCAAGCGCGCCGGGTGCAAGACGATTCCTGGCCTCGAAATGTTTCTCAACCAGGCGGTCACGCAGTTCGAACTGTGGACGAACAGGGCCGCTCCGGTCGATGTGATGCGTGCCGTGCTGGAGTCTCGCTTCCAATGAATGTCGTGCTCATCGGGTATCGTGGAACCGGGAAGAGCACGGTAGGAAAAGTTGTGGCGACGCGCCTCGGCCGAACTGTGGTCTCAACCGATGCGGAGATTGTGAAACGGGCCGGGCATGGTATTCCGGAGATCGTTGCCCAGCACGGGTGGGACTACTTTCGAGATCTGGAATCACAAGTGTGCCGGGATCTTTCAGACAGCGATGGGTTGGTTATCGACACGGGCGGCGGGGCGATCCTCCGATCGGAAAACGTCGAGCGGTTGAAACGGCACGGCATTGTGTTTTGGTTGGCTGCATCTGTTGAAACGATTACGAAACGCATCGGTCGGGACACTCAACGTCCGTCACTCACGGGAACCAAGTCGTTTGTCGACGAAGTACAAGACGTCCTGCGTGAGCGGACGCCGAAGTATGAGGCCGCGGCGGACCATGTCATCTCGACCGATGGGCGATCGATCATGCAAATTGCAGACGAAATTCTTGCCCGAATCTAGTCGTCTTGTATCCTTGACAAGTCTTTGCGGTACATGATTCATGTAACCATGTGCGCCCGTAGCTCAGTTGGATAGAGCGCCGGGCTTCGAACCCGTAGGTCGCAGGTTCAATTCCTGCCGGGCGCACCAAACCACGCTCGCTTGTGCCGGGGGCTCACCCGGTGAAGCCGTTCTTCTTTGCACTATCTAGCAAGATCCTTGTGTAATCAATGTGTTAGGGTCGGAGAATTCTTAGTCCATGCCCTGTACCGTTTCTGGGCCCCCCCGCCAAAGCTGCATAGACCTCTGCCCAATGATGATCTAGAGTTAATCATGTAAAATCTAACAAGGATTATCTTGTGAGAGTAATCCACCGACAAAGGATGCAGAGGGTCTTTAACAGTTGGCAATTCGATCAAGAGGGTCGGTACGCGTGGACTCGCCAGTGCCCTGTCTGTGGGCGAGTTCTTCAAAAAATAGATCCGATGAGTCCGTGGGTGTGTGAATGTGGGTGGCGGAGCGAGTGACTCAGTCAACACGAGGAGGGGACTGCAATGATCCCTATGTTGCATGATGTCAAAGCCGGCTTTTTCCTAGTGGTGGTGTTGGCCATGCTCGTGTTTATCTGTGCGATTGCTGGATTGGGAGCTGTGCTGCGACCGGTCCGCTGGTCTGATCGGAAGACGAGTCGGTAGTGCCCGTGGTTTTTTGATGTGGCAGGATGAGCCATACGGCGTTTCATGGATGTCTAGAGTTACGTAACCATCGACGTTGTTGTCCTCCATCTTCAGTCAGGTCGTAGCGTCTTCTTTCATGACCAAAGTCTTTCCGCGCTGATCGCTCTCGTTTTCTCTGAACCTGGCGCTCCTCTTTGTCCTTAAATTTGTGGTGTGGAAAGGAAGAAAGGAGAGGTGGCTCCGGTTGTTTGGACAGCATCTGGCACTTCTTAAGTGGTGCCTAGCCGTATACGCCTACGCGGCCGTGGGCCGTGTAAGCAGGTTGTCTGAGTACACGCGATCGGGCGTGCGTCCGTCAAGCGCGCGATGCGGCCTGAGTTGATTGTAGAAGGTCACGTAGCGCGCCACCCCCTGGTGGGCATCGCGGACCGTCTCGTAGGCGTGGAGATACACCTCTTCATATTTGAGGCTCCGCCACAGCCGTTCCACAAACACATTGTCCCGCCAGCACCCTGTCCCATCCATACTGATTTGAATCCCGTGGTCTTTCAGGAGTCCGGTAAATTCCTGGCTTGTGAACTGGCAGCCTTGATCGGTGTTAAAGATCTCCGGTGTGCCATAGCGGATGATGGCCTCCTGCACGGCGTCCACGCAGAAGTCCGTGGACAACGTGTTGGACAGCCGCCAGGCCAGCACCCGACGACTCGCCCAGTCCAGGACGGCACACAAGTACACGAAGCCGCGCCGCATCGGAATGTACGTAATATCAGCGGCCCACACATGGTTCGGCCGTGTGATGGGCAGGTCGCGCAGCAGATAGGGATAAATCCGATGGGCGGGATGTCGCTGGCTGGTCCTCGGCTTCCGATAGATCGCCGTGATGCCCATCCGGCGCATCAGCGTCGCGACGTGCCGTCGCCCAATGGTGTGCCCCTCTTGCCGTAACAAATCCCGCAGCATGCGAGCGCCGGCAAACGGATACTGCAGATGCAGTTCGTCAATCCGGCGCATGAGGGCCAGCGTCATGTCAGAAACCGGCCTTGGTTGATAGTAGGCGGTGGACCGGGCCAGCCTCAGCAGTTGGCATTGTTGCCCGATTGGCAATGGATGGGTCCGATCGATCATCGCTTTGCGCTCAGCAAGCCCGCCTTGGTGAGCGCGCCTTCTAAAAAATCATTCTCCAGCGTCAGTTGGCCGATCTTCGCGTGCAGCGTCGTGAGATCCGGCGCCTCTGCCGACGGTTTTGTCCCGCCAAACACGTCCGCCGCCCGGGCCAGCAGCTGTTGCTTCCATTCAGTGATCTGGGTGGGGTGAACACGGAACTGTTCGGCCAATTCCGCCACCGTCTTGTCCCCTTTGACCGCGGCTATGGCGACCTGCGCCTTGAAGGTGGCTCCGTGATTCCGTCTTGTGCGTTTCATTGCCTCGCTCCTTTGTGTTGCCACCTCTCGGTGGCTTCGGTGAAGCCAGGCTACCACTTACCACACTGTCCGAATTTCCGGAGCCCCCTCTAGGGGAGTTCCGCCGCTGATTTTGTTCCTCTCGGAAAATAGCGCTAACCAATTGAAAAGCCGCACGTATTTCCGATTCAATCCAGGAGGATTAGGGCGCCATGCCATTTTCAGTATCGGTGCTATATTTGTTCTGTCTCTTGAGAGGGTGAGCAAAACCTGGAACTCGCATTCACGGCGCGCTGGTGAATGGAATTGTCGAGTTGAAAAACTGATTCACACAATTATTATTCAGAGGAGAGAAGTCATGAACAGAATGATTGCACAAGCCGGGGCCTTCGTGGTTATGGGAGTGATGCTTCTGGCCAATCAAGGTTGTGGAATCAAGTGGGTCCAAGCCGATGGAGAAG
>DASUMN010000296.1:0-2710 GCA_036277675.1 Nitrospira sp.
GCAGTTCAAACAGCCATGTTTGCTACAGATCCCACACGCTTCCTCAAGAGAGGCCCGTAAGGATTGGCGACCTCTGTGCAGGCGAACGGTGAGGTTGTTCCGTGATATTTTCAGCTCTTTCGCGACCTGTGCCGGCGATTCGCCGTCGAGGTCGATGCGTTTGATGAGTTCCGCATAGTTCCCACGAAGCATCGGGAGGAGACCGTGAAGGCAGGCACAAGCGGCCGCCTTTACCTCGTCCAGTGGCGGCTCCTGATGATTGCCCGAAATGGTCAATTCCTGCAGGAAGGCTTCATTCCGACGAGCCTCGGCTCCAGAGGAACGGTAGTAATCCGCTACCGTATGGCGGAGAACTTGATAGAACCAGGCAAGCGCACTTTCTTCGTTATTCAATGAGTGCGAGCGCTCGACTGCTCTGGTGAAGCTTTGTTGCAGGATATCTTCCGCGACCGCTTCATCTCCTACTCGACGGCGAACAAATTGCCTGAAAGCGGACTTGTTCTCCAGAAGCCGGTGAATGATCCCGCTCGTTCTCCCTTCAGACATCGTCACTATTCACCGCTCACTTCTTCGCATCGTGTTCGAGGATGCTCCGGATGATCATGATGACATTTTCCGGCGTCATGTTCACACCATCAACTTTGATGTTGCCGTCGAGCAAGAGCGACGGCGTGGACGACACCTTAATCCGCTCCCCCCATCGCCGCCCGTCTTCAAACGCTCTCGCCGGCTTGCCGCTTTCCAGTCCGGCTTCGAACGCCGCCACGTCCAACCCAGCCTCCGTGATCAGCAACGAGCGAATCGACCGGTCGAGGATGCCGCTCATTTTGTCTTTGTGGATGGTGCGGAACAAAATGGCCTTCATGGCCTCGCCTTTCCCCATGATCTTGGCCTGCTCATACATGTCGAAGGCCGTCGGGAGCTTGCCTGGAATGACCGGGAATCCGGCCATCGTCACCTCGATCTTGTCTCCGAATTCTTTGACGAGCAGCGGCAACCCCGTTTCCTCGAAGTGATGACAATGCGGGCAATAGAAGTCGGCAAACTCGACGATCTTCACTTTGCCCCGTTGATGGGTCGAGGGTTCGTTTTTCAGTAATTCGAAGTTGCCTTTCAATTCGGGAGTCGCCGCCTGCACCCCCATCGGCAGGCCCAGCAAGACGATCGCTCCCAGGACCGCACCGGCTCGTTTCCACATCGCGCTCGTTCGACCAGTCATCGCACGCTCCTTTCAAGGTAAAAGTCTGGGCTCCATTATAGCGTTTCTTGAACGATGGGCCACACTACCGTCGGTTCTTTGTTATACTGCCGCCATGATCACACGATGGTGGGTACCGGCCCTATCGGTGCTGTTGATCGCGTCCGGCTGCGCGACGGGAGACAGCCTCGAATCCACAGGACCACGCATCACCTACGCCCAGTTGAAAGCGGCGACTGAGACTTATCGGGGACAGACGATCACCTTGGGTGGCAAGGTCCTCAGCGCAAAGCGCCTGAAAGCGGAAACAAGGATCGAAATTCTTCAGCTGCCTCTTGCGTCCTCACTCAAGCCGACCGTGGATTTGAGCACATCGCAAGGCCGGTTCGTCGCGACGAAGAAGGAGTTTCTCGATCCGGCCACGATCCCTGCCGGCACATTCGTGACCGTCACCGGAGAGGTCACCGGGTCTGTGATTCTGCCGCTCGATGAAACGGACTATACATTCCCGGTCGTGGAGATCAAGAATCTGCGTGTGTGGCCAAAGGAAGAAGAACCGCCCCGTATTCGACCGTACATCAGCCCCGGCCCCTACTGGGGACCCTACTGGTCTCCCTATTGGCGCCCCTGGCCGTATTACTGGTAAGCGAGACGCGCGCGAAAGGCTGGACAAGCACGAGTCACTCAGATTTCAGCCTATTCCACATTTCGCGCCAGTCACGCCCTTCTCGCCCGTCTCGTTCATTACGGGAGCCCGGCCCCCACGATCCGCTCGACTCGCTCATCACGCCCACCCAGTTCCCGATACTTCCGATATTGGGCAAGTGCGCGCGGCATGTCCTTTCGATAGAGTTCGTAAAACACGCCGAAATTGTACCGCGCCTCGGCATAATCGGGCTTGAGCGTGACGGCCTTCTCATAGGCCTGCTCCGCGTCCTCCAGCCGGTTCATGCCGGTGTAGAGAACGCCGAGACTGATGTGAGCCTCCACGTATTCAGGGCGATAGCGTAGCACCTCCAGAAACTCCCGCTCCGCCTCCTTGAGCTTGTCCTGGCTCCGATAGATAAATCCAAGGTTGTAGTGGGCGGCGACAAGATCGGGCTTGGCGGCCACGGCTTGTTGATACGCATGAACCGCTTCGACAATGTCGCCGTTCTTCTCGGCAATCCGCCCGCTCAGGTACCACCCTTCGGCGTGTTTGGGGCTCACCCTCGTCAGACGGATCGCAGTCTCACGCGCCTCTTTGGATTCGCCATGCTGGTCGAGAAGCGTTGCCAGCTGAAAGAGCGCCTCAGGCTGATCTGGCTCAACCGTCAAGGCGCGTTGGTAGGTCTTCTTCGCGGACGCCGAGTCTTGCCGACGTTCATACAGCTTCGCCAGATCGAGATACGACGCAAGATGGGTGGGATCTGCCTCAATCGCGCGTGAGAGCGCCTGCTCGGCGTCGGCCAGTTTGCCTTGCACCACATAGACACCCGCCAGATCCCTCAAGACGCCGGGGGACGTGGGCTG
>DASUMN010000297.1:0-7200 GCA_036277675.1 Nitrospira sp.
CGCTCCCCGCCGCTTATATTTTCACGACCAGCTTGGCCTCTGCAATCTGCTCCCCATCCAACCGCAGAGTCTGCGGTTCAGCCTTTCCCGCTGAAACGGCCAGTGACACCGCCCGTTCATCCGCCTCTATGAGCCGCCCGCTCACACGCCATTGTCCGTTCAGCGGCTGCCGCAGCTTGAGGCTTACCTCTTTCCCGATCGCTCGCTGATAGTCTTGAAGGCGTTTGAAGGGCCGATCGAGACCGGGCGAAGACACTTCAAGAGTATAGGCATGGGGAAACGGATCTGCGACGTCCAATGCAGGTCC
This sequence comes from Nitrospira sp., assembly GCA_036277675.1. GTDB lineage: Bacteria > Nitrospirota > Nitrospiria > Nitrospirales > Nitrospiraceae > Nitrospira_D. The sequence continues at coordinate 308 of DASUMN010000297.1, forward strand.
CAGCGCCTTGTGCGCCTGTTCACAATCTGTGACGGTGACGCCGCCGGGCTTCTCGATCAGCACGCGGACGACGGTGCGAGCTCTCTGCCCAACGCACTGCACCTCGACCAACTCCAACCCGAGTGCCCAGAGGATCGGCGAAATGACATTCTGCACCCGGTCGACGACCGACTGCACACTACGGTCCCCGATGATCAACCCTCTTCCCCTGGCAACGACCGGCACCAGCTCAAACAAAAAAGTGGGCCTGAGCCCACTTCCAGCGGCAGCACCATACCACGCACCCCTGTGCAAAGCAAGGGGCGCTACCCGGTCAAGATCGACCAGCGTGCGGCGAGCGTTTTGGTGATCGGGCCCGGCCGCCCCGACCCGATGGTGTTCCCATCGATCCGGACCACCCCCAAGACTTCCAGCGTCGTGCCGGTCAAGAACACCTCGTCCGCGCCGTAGAGGGCATCCCGCGACAGGAACCGTTCTTCCACCGGGATCTCCTCCTTTCGCGCCAACTCCAACACCATCGTCCTGGTGACGCCGGAGAGGATGCGCGGCCCTTCGGGAGCCGTCACGACCGTCCCTGACTGTACGGCCATGACGTTGCTGAGCGAGCCTTCCGTCACCAGCCCGTCTTTGACCAGAATGGCTTCGAACACGCCGGCTTTTCGCGCCTCTTCACGGGCCAGCACATTGCCGAGCAAGTTCACGCTTTTGATGTCGCAGCGGCCCCAGCGCAGATCGTCGAAAGTCCGCGCCGTCACTCCGTCCTGGCGTACCTGGATGCTCAGGGGATGCAATTCCCGGATCGTCATGACGACGGTCGGTGAAATTCCCAAAGGGAACGCATGGTCGCGGGGCGCCACCCCTCTTGTAATTTGAATGTAGATCTTGGCTTCCTGATACCCGGCCTGGCTGAGTCCCTGCTGAATCCACTGCGTCCACTGGGCGCGGGAATACGGCTGGATGAGATTCAGCTCCTTCGCGCTCCGTTCAAGCCTCGCCAGGTGCGCCGCCAATTCAAACGCCGCACCTCGATAGGTCCTGATCACTTCGTAGACGCCGTCGCCGAATTGGAATCCCCGGTCGTCGATCGAAACCGTCGCGTCTTTCCATGGAAGGAAGCGGCCATTGATGAAGGCAATGTCCGGCATAACACTCAGCTCCCTGGCGGATTCACCGCCTGGACCTGGAACACGCGCCGGTCCTCGGCGGTGAACTTCCACCCCAGACGTTTCTCAAACACCAGCCGATGACTGCCCGGAGTCACGGCCTGAAACTCGAAGGTGCGCTGCCCATTTTCCACGGCATTATTACTCGCGATGCGGAGGAATTCGTCGCTGAGCAGGGTCAGCGATGCCGCCTCGTAGGAGGGCACCCACAACTCGCCTCTGGTTCGGTCTTCCCATAAATGAATGACGAATGGATGGCCGACTATCACCGCCAGCATGCGGCAATCGTGAGATTCCGGAATGGAACGGATGTCCGGCTTGGACGTCGTCATGCGCCCCCTATTGGATTCAACCGCGTAGACCGCTCAGATCCCGCTGGTATTCGTCAGACCTTTCGCCGAGGGCCCACCCAGATATCGGTCCCCTCCACCCGCACTTCGTAACTTCCGACACAATAGCCGCCTCCGTCCGTGCCTTGCCCGTTTCGAATATCGAAGGCAAGATCGTGCCAGGGACAGGCCACGACGTAGCCTTTGAGTCTCCCATCGGCAAGCGGTCCCCCTTCATGGGGGCAGCTATTGTGAATCGCGTAGAATTTCCCATCGACGTTAAACAAGGCGATCGCCCGGCCATCGACCGACACCTTCTTCGATCGCCCCGGAACGAGGTCATCGAGTTGCGCGACCTTCTGAAACCCCTCCATGCTTGCCCTCCGTTCCTCCCGTGACTGACCTGCTGCGATTCGGAACGAGACATTGACTGGCAATATTTACATCCGAAGCGTGTAGGTGAGCTCGTCGTTCTTTGCGACTCCGGCCCTCTTCAGGAATCCCACTCCAGCTTGAATGACATATCGGGCCGCTTCCGGCGGCGGACCGAAGAACGGGCACGGGTCTTTGGCACAGGGGTCTGCGTGCTCCAACATATGCACGACATGATGGCTTTCGTCCACCCACAGGATGTCGATGGGAAATCGGTATTCCTTTGTCCGCACTCGATGGAGTCCATTTTCTTCGAAGATATAAAGCATCCCCTCGTTTGGAGGCAACTCGTCACGGAACGCGAGCCCGAACAATTGCTTCTCCGGCGTGTCCGCCACCTCGGCTTCGATCTCGACCCCGCTGGGAAATTTGACCACGATGATGCTTGATTCCTTACGCTCGCCGATGAACACCGACAGGCTCATCATGAGGATGGCGAGCAGGATCATCATGACGATCCGATTTTTCTTTTCCGCCCACCCGCTCGGTCGGCTCTGACTCGACTCCATCGTGGAGGCCTCACTCCTGCTCGCGATGGGCCCATCGGCCCATTTCTCTCCGCCACCCACCTAGGCCTTCTGCGCCGTTTCCCTTCTGTTGACTTGGAAAAGAGGCACAGAATAAAATGCCCATCTGTCTTGCGCGGCTCTACGCACTATGGTCAGGGCGGCGCGATGTTGTCAATATCGTCGAGCTGACTTTTGGAGTGAGAAGGAGGCGCGGGTCATGGCACTGTTGATTACGGATGAATGCATCTCTTGCGGGGCGTGCCTGCCGGAATGTCCCAACGAAGCAATCTTCGAAACCAGGAGCGATGCCGAGAATAAGGGCAATCACGTGGGCGATGGCCAAGGCATCGGCGACAACATTTACGTCATTGCCCATGACCGCTGCACCGAGTGCGTCGGCCACTTCGACGAACCGCAATGCGCGGCTGTGTGTCCGGTTGACAACTGCTGCATCTCAGACCCGCTCTATCCGGAGACAACGGATGTCCTTCTGGAAAGGGCGAAGACGCTGAATCCCGATAAAGCCATCGACCCCGCCAAAGTGTGGAGCGGGGTCAGAAACTAATTCGAGCTCTCTTCCTGTCGCTGTAAGGAAGGCCTTGGTTTTGAGAAAAACCAAGGCCTTCTGCTTTTTGAGGTCTGCCGAACACTGCGGTAGCCGATTCACGGACCGCCCGGAAAATACGACGGCCTCAAGGAGATGCTCCTTGAGGCCGTGGATCTGCGCTTGGATTTTCTTGCTTCGTCGCCCGCGACTACTTCAGCATCAACAACTTGCCGCCCACATGTCCCGGATGCAGATGACAGCGATACGTGAGCACATTGCCTGCTGCATAGAACAGGTCGCTGGTCGGGACACCGATATATTTGGTCTCCCCCGGCTTGAGCACCACTTTCGTGTCCAAAACCGTCGGTGCCGATTGATTCACAGCCGCTGTCAGTTGAAAGCCATGTTCCGCTGTCGCGTTATTCGTGACCTTCAGCAGAACCGGAGCCCCGGGACGAGCCTTGAAGTCAATGACCGTCGTCGGAGGGTACCAGGTCTTCATCGTGCCGATCTCGATTGCATAGAATGACGCATCCACTTCAAGTTCTTTGAACGGTTGGCCAACGACCGATCCGCTTTCCAGATCGCCGACTTCAACACCACCGGCTTGAAGCGCATGAGCCGCCGACGCACCGGCCAACACCATCCCAAGGCCTACAAGAACCGCGTTCATCATCTTGCCCATTCCCTACCTCCCTAAAAGAAAGAAACAGACTGTAATTGCCGCCGACCACCGCCGATGTCGAGCGGATGTACGCCTGGCAGCCTCGAATGGTTTCAAACTCCTCGCGGACTTATTCCGATGACCAATAAGGTCCGAATGTATAACATAGGGGTGAAAAGGGAAGCAACCGATTCACCCCCATTTCCGCGCGCGAACGGACACAGGCCGCGACCTCCCCGCCGTCATCCTTGAGGCGGTCTCTACTTGTTGGCCTTCAGCGAATCTCTTGTGCCCGGCACACATTCGTCACGCTTCCAATCCTTGAGGATGTGCGCCTCGCTGAAGGTCAGCGTGTACCGATAACAGTACAGCGTCGGCTTTTGCTGCTCGCTCGGTCTTCCCATCAGCGCACCCATCGATTGGGACGCTTCTGCCAGGAAGGTCGGACTCCAGCGATCCAGATCGCTCTCACCCAACGCGATCCGGTACGTCCAAAGACTGTCGCCGCCCAGGACAGGGTTCTTGGCCGTGTGGGGCGGGCCGAATCTATCCCGGACCTCGTCTTGTGTCAGCTGGCCGAGGCCGCGGGAGAAGTACCCGTCCCACCCTGGAGCATGGCATGCGCCGAGTACACTGCCAACGATGAGCATTCCGACGACACGGAACAAGCCGGGAACGCTCACTGCAAGCTGTCGATATACAGGCCGGGTATCCTTCATGAGGCGTACGCTACACCGGTCTTGCCGGTCAGTGCAACCGGTTGAAGCACGATCGTCGAGAGGGGGGTTAAGTATTTGCAAGAACGTCCGATACCCACCAATGTCAGAGACATTGCCCGCCTCATGCTGGACGAGCGCATTCATGCCGTTCCAATCCTGGACGCCCATCGACGCCTCGTCGGCATTCTGACGACTCGCGATCTGCTGCGTGGGATTGCGAACCATGGACCGCTCGAACTCTGGACGTAGCTGGACTGCGGGATGGCCTGCAGGCGTTACTGGTGTAGCCGCTGGATCCTTTCACAGGCGATATCGATGTCCTCGTCGGTCTTGGCATAGCTGAAGCGAATGAAACCGGCTCCGGTTGAACCTGAAAAAAACGCCTCCCCGGGGACACCGGCTACACCGGTCTTATCCAGGAGATACAGTGCGCGAGCCTTCCCCGTCGAGCCGGGTAATGTGGACACAGCGACCAACACGTAGTAGGCGCCGTCCGGAATCGACGGGTGCAGCCCGGCTTTGGCCAAGGCCCCACAGAATCGATCTCGTTTCACCTGATATGAGCGCGCCAGGTCTCGATAGAACTCGGCAGGCAACTCATTGATCCCTACCGCCACGGCCAGTTGAAGCGGGGCCGGTGCGCACACATAGAGCAGATCGTTCATGGCACCGATTGCCTGCGCCCACGGTTCGGCCGCAACACAGTACCCGATGCGCCATCCTGTCACGCTGAATGTCTTCGAGTAGCCCCCGATGGTGATGGTCCGCTCGGCCATACCCGGCAGTGTGGCCATACTGACGTGCCGCCGCCCATCGTAGAGAAAGTATTCGTAGATTTCGTCGGAGAACACGAAGAGGTCGTGCCGGCAGGCAAGTTCCGCGATGCCCTCAAGCTCCGCTGGTGTGTAGACCTTGCCGGATGGATTCCCAGGCGAGTTGACGATGATGGCTTTGGTCTTCGGTGTGATCGCCTGCTCCAGTTGTGACTGAGTGTAGGTCCACCCCGGTGTGTGCATATTCACGATCACCGGGACCGCCTCAACCGCGAGCACGGCACTGATATGGTATTGATAGTACGGTTCGAACAGGATGACTTCGTCTCCGGGGTTCAGAACTGCCTCGCAGGCACAATGGAAGGCCCCGGTTGCTCCGGCACTGACGACGATCTCTTTCTCGGGATCAGCCTTGATCCCATTGTAGCCTGCTAGCTTTCCGGCGATGGCCTGCCGCAGTTCCGGCAATCCATCGAAACGGGTGTAGACATTGTAGCCATCTTTAATCGCCCGCTCGGCAGCCTGTAGGACGATGGGAGGGACCGGGGTATCACACACTCCTTGAGCCATGTTGAGCCCTTTGGCGCTCGCGCAAGCCTGTGTCATCGCCCGAATTTCCGACTGAGCCAAATTGGCCATCCGCCGACTGATCGTCCGTGTCATTGTGGAGTCTCCGTTGGATATCGGCCTCCTTTCTCGCAAACATACGCTGGCCCGTCAAGATCCCCCCCTCAAGCATCCCTACTGCCCGCCCGCACTCTTACGTGGAGCCTCATCGGCTGATTTCGTTCTGTGCGGGACAGCATCGGATTCACAGGATGAGCGATCGGTTGAACGCCCGCATGGGCGGGGTTGCCGATAGCGTTCGTAATTCCGCAGCACTTTCCGTACATACGATCGCGTTTCACGGATTCGAGGGATCTTGCCTCCCTTAATCCGATGCACCCCGGCATTATATGCGGCGAGGGCCAGGATCAAATCTCCCTCATATAAGTTCAGCAGGTGACGCAGCTGCTTCGCTCCCCCTCGAATGTTTTGTAGAGAATCGTGGACATCGGCAACTCGCAAGGTCGCCGCGGTATCCGGCGTGAGCTGCATCAGTCCAATGGCTCCCTTCCGCGACACGGCATCTTGACGAAAATCCGACTCCGTTTTGATCACGGCACGCAGCAATGCCGGATCCAGACGGTATCGGTCGGCATAAAACGTAATCGCACGCCGAATTTCTTGCTGGGAATAGCGGACCCGGTCCTCCGAATCCGGCTTAGTGGGAACAGGGGTGGCCGCAACCATCACGCCCGCAAGGATAACAATGAGGGCACAGCGTAATGGAACGGTTCCCGAATTGAGCGGCCATGTCGGTCTTGTCAGCCCCACATCGTGACCTGATCGTTCCATGCTTCACGGAAGGACCCGGGTCACTGTCTAGTTACTCAAAAGGCATGCCGATACACCGATCCGCAAACATCTGATTATTCAGCATACTGCGGTGTTTCTAATCTTCAGGTGGGGACATGAGATGGACACCATGGCCACTTTTCGTCAGCCTTGAAGGGGCGGCGTGGATGCGATCGTTGTTCAGAATGGCAGGTACGAAAGACCGGTCACGGTTTGCCCCACAGCGATTCCAATCGCTGGGCCCGACCGCAGCCGTATTTGTAATACTTATACCGGAGAGGATTTTTCTTGTAGTAGTCCTGATGATAGTCCTCAGCCTGATAAAACACGGACGCTTTGACCAATTGTGTGGCGATCGG
>DASUMN010000298.1:0-2507 GCA_036277675.1 Nitrospira sp.
TGAATCCGGACCTTGGCCAGATCGAACGGCATCTGCGTGGGCTGGGTATCAGTACTGAGAGCGAGGTTGTGATCTACTCCAATCCCTTCGATAACTGGGGGGACGAAGGGCGGATGTTCTGGATGCTGGAGTATTTGGGACACCAGCATCTGCGGATTCTGGATGGCGGGTGGGTCAAGTGGACGGCGGAACGACGGCCCTTCGAGCATGGTCGCGTGTCGCCAGTTGCCGGCAATTTCAATGCTCAACCGGTGAAAACCCTTGCGATTTCCAAGGACGAGTTGAAGCTGATCGTGCGAGCGTCCCATGACCAGACCGCCATCTTAGATGCGCGGAGTTTGGAAGAATACTTGGGAAAGGAAGTGTCGGGCATTCCGAGGCCCGGGCATATCCCGTCGGCGATTCACGTGGCCTGGAACGGATTCTTGAACAAGGATGCAACGGTCAAGGATGTGGATGTGATCAAGGAGATGTTGGAAGACAAAGGCATCAGGGGTGATCAGGAGCTGATCTGTTATTGTACTGGCGGCGTGCGAGCGGCGTGGCTGTATTTCATTCTCAAACTCGCAGGGTATCGGACGGTCAAAAATTATCCGGGGTCCTGGTGGGAATGGAGCCGGGACTTTGCTTGCCCGGTTGAAAAAGATTTTTATGCCCTTCAGAAGATTCTGGGCTTCGACCAGACGGCCAGGCCTTCTTGACAGGTTTTGGACCGCTGTGTAAGGTGAACGCACGATCGATGTGATGATGCTGGTGCATCGAGCTCTAACCATGGAGGAGGCGGCGATGAGAATCAAGATCGGTCAGGGGGCGTTGGTGCTGGCTGCGGTCGGGGCGCTCGTCGGGTTGCCCATGCTGAGCGGTATGGCGCTCGCAGGGAACAAACATGTCGATGAAGCGGTTGAGCATGCACGGGGGGCCGCCTCACACGGGAAGCAAGGGCATGCGGATGCCTGTGTTGAGCATGCGGAGGAGGCGCTCAAACATGCGCAGGCCGCCGGCGTGAAAAATCCGCATTTGGACGAAGGCGTGAAACATTTGAAAGAAGCCGTCTCGCACGGCAAGGCCGGGCATGCCGATGCGTGCACGGAGCATGCGGACGGTGGCGCGATGCATTTGTCCGAAGTGAAGTAGAAGCGAGCAATTTAGAGCTGACAGCTGTGCGCTGACGGCTGGAAATGGTGGACGGGCAGGGACTACTCCCTGCCCGTTCTTATATGAAGTGACGTACGCCATGCGCGTCGGGTTCTATCAATACGATCCCCTGTTTGGCGAAGTGGCCAAGAACCTCGATCAGGTCACGGCAAAATTGGAGCAGGCGGAGGCCGACCTCATCGTTCTACCGGAGCTCTTTGCGTCGGGCTACCAATTTGTGTCACAGGAGGAGGCGCATCGGTTGGCTGAACTGGTTCCTGACGGTCCGACGGTCCGCCGCTTGATCGATGTGGCCGCACGTCGCCGGATGCACATCGTCGCCGGGCTGCCGGAACAATCCGGTTCGCAGTGCTACAACTCGGCTGTCGTGGTGGGACCGTCCGGGTTTCTCGGCTGCTATCGCAAGACACACCTCTTTTATGAAGAAACGCTGTTTTTCACGCCGGGTGATACCGGATTCCAGGTATGGGATATCGGTCCGGCGAAGATCGGCATGATGATCTGTTTCGATTGGTATTACCCCGAAGCGGCTCGTTCCTTGGCCCTGCAGGGGGCCGACATCATCTGCCATCCGTCCAACCTTGTGCTGCCGAACTGTCCGGATTCGATGCCGGTACGGTGCCTGGAAAATCGCGTCTTCGCGGTTACCTGTAACCGCATCGGCAGCGAGGCCCGTGGAGGGAAAGATCGGTTGACCTACATTGGGAACAGTGAAATCGTGACTCCCAAGGGCGTCATTCAGTATCGGGCCTCCCGCGATGGCGAAGACCTTACCGTGCTCGACATCGACCCAACTGAAGCGCGCAACAAACAGTTGAATCGGTATAACGACCTGTTGCGTGATCGCCGAGGTTCCATCTATCAGAGGTAACGACCGCGCCGGCTTGGCGTCGGTTCGATTGGTCGTGCTTGCGCGTGAGAGGCGGGCGCGGTAGGATTTACGCATGGAACTGAAACTCGGCAAAGGGATCTTTCTGATCGCCGCGCCTAATCTGCGTGACCCGAATTTTCGCCAGACCGTGGTGCTCCTATGCGAACATGGGCCGGAAGGCGCTTTGGGTGTGGTGGTCAACCGTCCGACGGCCATGTCTATTTCAGAAGCGCTGCCGCAGGTGCCGATCATCGAAGGGGCCGGCCATGTGCTCTACGCCGGCGGGCCGGTGCAACCCAACCAAGTTATGCTGCTCTATCGGGGTAGCCAGTTTCCAGAGAATGCGCATCCCGTGTTCGACGGAGTCTGTCTCGGCGGCGATATGAGTATGGTGGAGCGGATCCTCACCGATGGTGGCAGCAAGGAATCCTTCCGCGCGTATCTGGGCTATTCGGGGTGGGGGCCAGGCCAATTGGAGAAT
>DASUMN010000299.1:0-3634 GCA_036277675.1 Nitrospira sp.
TCGTGACCGCCTGTTGGCGGTGTAACAACAAGAAAAGCGGCCGCACACCGGATGAAGCCGGGATGAGATTGAAGAAACGCCCGGTGAAGCCGCGGTGGAGTCCCGTCATTACCATCACCATCGGTATCCGCAATACGCCGGAGAGCTGGCGGGATTATCTCTACTGGAACATGGAATTGGATGCGGATCCGGCTGAGACATAGTGCCGAGTATTGAGTGCTCGCCTCGCTGAGCGGGCCCGCGTCGATGAGTCCGCGAGGCGCGCGAAGCGGGCTGAGGACTGAGTATTGGTTATCGTCTGATAATCCCGCCGTATTCCCTTCACAACTCTGTCGGAGTCATACGCATGAATCCGGCTGAACGACTCGTCAGGATAATCCTGAAGAAACGGCACGCATTATAGCGGTCACTGAAAAAAATGGGAGCGTACGGTTTACGCTCTTGAAAACGCTATTGTATGATGCGCCGGAGGAGTGCGCGAACGGAGTGGAGGTAGGCGTCATGGCGGCGAATCCTGGTTTTCCGTTGGTGCTGGATGTGAAGGGCTGGACCGTCTTGGTCATCGGCGGAGACGAGGAGGCGTCTGAGAAAACGGATCGGCTGCTCGCATCCGGCGCGCGCGTCACGGTTATCAGCCCGGCGCTCAACGAACCGTTGCGCGAGCTGGCCGCCTCAGGAAAGGTCATCCATCGAGGGCGCCATTTCCGCGACGCCGATCTCGACCATACGATCTTGGCACTGAATACAATCCGGGGAGATCGTGATTTTGCCAGACTGTTGCTTGCCAAGGCGAAAGAGAAGGGTGTACTCGTGTGGTCGGTGGATTTCCCCGAAGCGTCCAGCGTGACAATGCCGGCCGTGGTGGCATCCGGTCATGCCCGCGTCGCGGTCAGCACCAGCGGGGTGGCGCCGGCCTTGTCCGGGTTTATGAAAGAGGATTTGGAGCGGATTTTGGACGGCGAATTCGCCGCCTTTGTCGACTGGCTGGGAGAATTACGGGAACAGGCGAAGAAGGATGAGCCGGATGCCGAGAAACGGCGGACCTTGTTGCGCGAAGCCTTGGATGGCTTCCGGCTCCTGGGCAAGGTCCAATATCCCAAAGTCTGGCTGGAGAAGCGGGCGCAGGAGACGTCGCCCGTAAAGCCCGCTTCGACTCAGCGAGGCGAGCGCGAAACGTGAAACGAAAGAGACAGAGAGGAGCGGATATGGTGCTCTTGGAGTTCAGCATGTCGCCGTTGGGCAAGGGAGAGAGTGTCGGCAAGTACGTGGCCCGTTCCCTCGACATCATCGATAAAAGCGGACTGGCCTACCGGTTGAACCCGATGGGCACTGTGTTGGAAGGGGAGTGGGATGCAGTCATCGGTGTGGTGACACAGTGTTATGAACGGATGAAGAAAGACTGCAACCGGATCTCTTGTACGATCAAAGTGGATTATCGCAAAGGCCACGCAGGCAGATTACAGAGCAAAGTGGCCAGCGTGGAGAAGAAACTTAAGCGCTCGATCAAACAGTAGCGGCCTGCCGATCCGGAACTGAACGAGTTCTTGTTGTCCCTCGGCTGCATTTGGTCAGGCCTGTCGAGACAAGGGTCCTGCGACAAAAGCACCGGCTTTCATCACCCCCGCGATCCGGCGCTTGTCCCTCAGCCAATCGATATGCGCCAGCAGATTTCCCTCGAAGAGAACCAGATCCGCCTCGCGGCCTCGTGCGATCGTGCCAATCTGGTCCTGCATGCCAAGTAAGTGGGCGGCAGCACCCGTGGAGGCAACAATGGCCTCCATCGGTGTCATGCCCAACGCCACCATGCGCTCAAGTTCTTGCGCATTGTCGCCATGGAAGTTGAACGGTGTCCCGGCGTCGGTCCCCATGGCAATCGGCAAGCCATGGCGGTGAGCCAATCTGAAGCTGGCTTGATGCCGTTTTGTCATCGCTTTGGCCTTGTCGAGCGCGCTGTCGGGAATGCCGCACCCTCGCCGGCAAGCGGCCGTTGTGGCCAGAGCTGAAAGAGTCGGAACCATATAGACGCCATATCGTTGGAACAGGGTTGCCGCTTCGTCGTCCATCAGCGTGGCATGTTCGATGGAATGGACGCCGGCCCGAATGGCGTTTTTCATGCCTGATGCGCCATGCGCATGGGCCGCGACTTTTCTCCCGGCTCGCCTGGCTTCATCAACGGCAGCCTGCAGTTCTTCCTGTGTCATCTGGGCTTCGTCTGGAGACGTGCCCGGGGTCAAGACACCACCGGAGGCAATCACCTTGATGACGCCCGCTCCGGCACCGACTTGTGCCGCGACCGCTTGCCGAACCTGTTCGACACCTTGTACTTCCTGTCCGATGAAGCGCGCGTGCCCACCGATCATGCAAATAGCCAGGCCGGCCCCGACAATGCGTGGTCCCGGCACCACCCCCGCCTCAATGGCCTGCTTGAGCGCAAAGATGGAGTGGTCTCTCGATCCGACATCGCGTACTGTGGTGAATCCTGCCTCCACGGTTGCGTGCGCATGCTTCGAGGACTTCAGCAGGGTATAGAACGGCTGTTCCGATTCCACTGCCGCGACCACATCCGGTTCACCCCCTAAACACAGATGCACATGGCAATCGATGAGTCCGGGCATGACCGTGAGTCCACGGCCATCGATACGGGTGGAGCCTTTCGGGATCGGGACTGTCCGGCTGGGGCCTGTTGCCACAATTTTTGAGCCGCGCACGACGATGGTGGCTTGATCGAGCACTGCCCCAGTTCCATCAATGAGACACGTATGGTGGATCGCAATCGTCATGACGTGGTGCCTCCACTGTAGACACGAGCCGCTGCCTGCACGGCGACACTCGGCGTGGACACCCAGCCGAATTGAATACCGATCTCTTCCAGCGCATTTAACAAGGTCAACACGTTGGCCTCAGTGCTGGACTCTCCCATGAGCCCAATCCGCCAGACCTTGCCTTTTAATGGTCCCAAGCCTCCTCCAATTTCGATGCCGTAGGTCTTCAGTAGGCGAGCCCGTACCATCGCCTCATCAATCTGTGCAGGAAGTGACACGCACGATAGCATTGGCAACCGTTGTTCTGGAAGCGGCAACGGGTCGAAGCCGAGGGCCATCAGTCCGGCGATGAGTGCATCGCTGTTGAGCCGGTGACGGGCATAGCGGACCACCATTCCTTCTTCCTCCACGAGACGCAGGGCTTCCCTGAGAGCATAGAGCATCGAGATGGGCGCGGTGTGGTGATACGCCCGCGTCTGCTCCGCCCAATAATCGGCGATGAGAGCCATGTCGAGATACCAGCTTTGACAGGTCGTGCGGCGATGCTTGATGGCTGCCAAGGCACGATCGCTGAGGGTAAAGGGAGATAATCCGGGTGGGCAGCTCAGACACTTCTGAGTTGCGCTGTAGCAGGCATCGATCCCCCACCGGTCGACTTCAACCGGAGCTCCGCCAAGCGAGGTGACCGTATCGACAATGAATAAGGCATTGTAGTCGCGGCACAGGCGTCCCACCGGTTCAATGGGCTGCCAAACGCCGGTCGACGTTTCCGCATGGACCAGGGCTACGGCTTTCACCGGACCTGACCGCCGAAGGGCTGATGCAATCGCCTCCGGTTCGATGATCCGACCCCAGGGAGCCTCGACACGAAT
>DASUMN010000300.1:0-12131 GCA_036277675.1 Nitrospira sp.
AACACCAACTTACTTGCCCGCCGCAGGGCCAGACAGGGCCAGATAGGCTGTTCCCCCGGCAACTGGCGATGTTCAATCTCCCTCACCGACGGCCAGAAATGAGCACCGCCTGAGGACCCAGGATTGCTAAGTGCCATAAAATATGGGGCAATTATCACGCAGATACTACCTAACCCTGGCATTACATCTGCACTCTTCTAGCCAGGAACAATTTCTGTCACGCCCATCCAGGAGCAGACCTTATGGTTGTGCGGCAACACCCCCGATTTCACGCATCCTTCTCAGGCACACTCACCCACCGCAATCAGCGTCATGCGATCAGCCGGTCGTTGGACCTTTCGCGCAAAGGCTGCCGCGTCCAGAGCTCCTTTCCGGCATTCGCGGGCATGAAGGTGGATCTCCAGCTCATTTTTCCCGGAAGCCCAACCCCGATTCTCATTCAGGGTGCCGTCGTGCGTTGGGCCGGTGCACATGGCATCGGAATCGAGTTTCTCTCGCTTGCCTTTCCCGACGAACGACAACTGGAGGGAACGCTTCGGTTGCTTGCCGCCAAGACAGCGCACAGGCCCCAGCCGGTCCTAGTCAGTGGTCGCGCATAATCAATTCGACGGCGAGCGGCGGCTGATGACATAGATAATGGCAGGAAATAAGAGCGTGGTGCCGGGAAAGATGATCCGGTACACCCAAAAGGGTTGTGATTCCAACCAGAGCAAGTTGGGCTTCAGAAACCCCAATCCATACGTCAATATGACAGACGCGATGACTCCGTACGCCGGCGGCGGGATCATGAATGCGACTCCAGGATCACGGCTCTTCTGAATCGCGGCGAACACGCCCTTGACGAACACGTACGCGGCCAGAATCACGCCCACGATTCCAAAATACAGGCTGTACTCCGCCATAACCCTCCTTCACAACCGTCGACAGAATCGTCTCTATCGGTGGATCTCAGCCGTTCGTCCGCCCACCGCCCCTCACGACATGCAGACGCAGGGTACCCAGATCATCACAAGTGCGTCAACGGAAAATTCTGGGTTTGCACCGGCCGAGTGGACAATCCCGGCAATTGAAGCGCGTCATCTTTTCCTCTCTCGTTTGCAATCCGCCGGGCACGCCCGTATGATCACGCTGGCATGCATTGCACAAAATGCAAGAGCAAAGCTGCGCTGAAGCTACCTCGGCACAATGCCGCCTTTTGCACAGGCTGTTTCAACGAGTTTGTCCAGGACCAGGTCGTCAAAGCCGTCAAAACTCAACGGATGTTCGGCCACGAGCACCGGATTCTTGTCGCGGTATCCGGCGGCAAGGACAGCTTGGCGCTCTGGGATATTCTCCTCAAGCTTGGCTACAAAGCCGACGCTCTGTATGTGAACCTCGGCATTGTCGGCTACTCAGACCGGTCCCATGAAAAAGTCCGACGATTTGCCGACACCGTCGCCACACCCTATGGCGCGACATTGTATACCCATACCGTTCAACAGACCGAAGGGGCCGGGATCCGCGAACTGGCTATGGCTGTCCACCGGCCAACCTGCAGTACGTGTGGGACCATCAAACGCTATCAATTCAATCGGGCTGCGGTGGAACATGACTACGACGTGATGGCCACGGGGCATAACCTCGATGATGAAGCGGCGCGCCTGCTCGGCAACGTGCTGCATTGGCAAGAGGAGTATCTGGACAAGCAGAGCCCCAGTCTCCCCGCCTCGGTCGACGGCTTTGCCAAAAAAGTGAAGCCCCTGTACCGGCTGACAGAGCGGGAACTCGCCGCGTACTGTGTGCTGAACAAGATCGACTACATCGTGGACGAATGTCCGATGGCCCAGGGTGCCCGTACACTCCTGTACAAAGACGTCCTGAACCGCCTCGAAACCGAATCGCCTGGCACAAAACAGATGTTCTATTGGAAGTTTCTCGATAAGCAGAACAAGACCTCCGCGCCGCTGACCGACATGGCCACAAAAGACCAAGCGATGCTCCACCCATGCACCGCATGCGGCCAACCGACGACCGGAGAGATCTGTTCTTATTGCAAGTTGATGGCCCGAGCCAAACGAGACGTCCCACACTCACGGATGGCAGATACCTAGATGGCTTCGAACTCTCGCGATTTCTACCAGATCCTCGGCATATCGAAGACCGCCTCGGCGGACGAGATCAAGAAGGCCTTCCGCCGCCTCGCTCGCCAATACCATCCCGATCTCCATTCGGGCGGGAAAAAGGCCGAGATGGAGAAAAAGTTCAAAGAGCTGAACGAGGCGCACGAGGTGCTGTCTGACCCGGATAAACGCAAGAAATACGATCAGTATGGCAGCAATTTCGATCAGGCGGAAGCCTTCGAGCGGGCACGGCGGCAAGCTGGCCCCCAGGGGTATGGACGACAGAGTGGATTTGGCCGACAGAATACCGGCGGCGGATTCGAGTCCGAACCGTTTTCGGATTTCTTTGAAAGCATCTTCGGCGGAAACAAGCGCGCCAACACCGGTACCAATACCGGTGCCGGCCCGGGTTTTGCCTCACCCGGCGAGGATCTCGAAGTCGATGTGGACTTGTCGTTGCGGGAAGTGCTCACCGGCGTCACCAAGCGCGTGAACCTCCGTGAACCTGAACAGTGCAAGATCTGCCACGGCATGGGAATGCTCCGCGACCAACCCTGCATGACCTGCCGGGGAACCGGCGTGACAAACGAAATGAAAACCATCGAGGTGAAAATCCCAGCCGGGGTTCAGGACGGGACTCGGGTGCGTGTCGCGGGAAAAGGCCAGACCGGGAAGCACGGCGGCAAACGGGGCGACCTCTATCTCCACGTCGTGATTCCCACCGATCCGACTTTTCGTCGGCACGGTACGGATGTCCACGTCAGCCTCCCGGTCTACCCATGGGAAGCGGTATTGGGCGCGGAGGTCACCGCCCCGACACTGACGGAGCCGGTGAAAGTGAAAGTTCCACCAGGGAGCAAGGCGGACGCAAAACTGCGGCTCAAGGGCAAAGGACTTCCCTCGGCCGCCGGAGGGCACGGCGACTTGTTTCTTGTCTTACAAATCGTCATGCCTCCCACGGTTACAGAACCCGAACGAACCCTCTATGAACAACTCAACACTCAGCGGCACCCGGATCCTCGTTCGGAATTGCTCTCAGCCGCCCAGCGGCGGGCACGCGAATAGTTGCGTTGTGCTGACTGCTATGGCAAGCTCTAGCTCTTACGGCATGACCATCAAGCAAGGAGGAATTCATGAGACCTGTCACCAAAACAACGACTGCTTGCGCGATCCTTTCCACATGCCTGTTGGTGTTGGGCGTACCCAGCCTCTGGGCCAATGATCCCAGCTATTACGGCCACAGTGGTGGAGGACACGCGGCTGGAGGCGGACACGGGTATGGCCAAGGCATGATGCACAGCGGGACCGGCCATTTGATCCGGCACTTGCTGAAACACGAGAAGGATATCGGGCTCTCGGTCGACCAAGTCCTGAAATTGAAAGATCTCCAATTGAGTCTGGACAAGGTCCGTATCAAAGCTGAGGCCGACATCCAAATTGCGGAACGAGAGCTGAAGGCACTGACGGATAACGAGAAATCGGACTTGACCGCAATTGAATCCAAATTGAAACAGAGTGAAGACCAGCAGGTGGCGCTCCGGATGGCCTCGATCAAAACCCGCCGAGACGTGATGGCGATCTTGACGCCCGAACAGCGGGAAAAAGAAAAAACCGAGCACGACAAAGTCATGCAGCAACACGGCAAGGGCCACGCCAAGCCACATGGGGGAGGATCCTACGGCGGCTATCCCCACGGCAAGAATCCGCATGACGGGATGGGAGGCTCCGCGCCGCAGCCGCCGGACCACATGTCCGTGCAATAACGCGGCGGCGTGACCGAATAATTGACTGTGCGCAGAGAGTGCCGGAGCTAGAAAGGAAACGGACCGAGGTTATGCCGAAGGAACTGAAGCTGACGAGTCATGATCTGCTGATCGGGCCATCACGGGCACCGGCTCGAGCCATGCTGAAAGCCGTGGGGTTTACCGATGAGGATCTCTCGAAGCCGATCATCGGGGTCGCGAACACCTGGATCGAAGTCATGCCGTGCAACTACCACCTGCGCCGGTTGTCGGAACGGGTGAAGGCCGGCATTCGCGCGGCCGGCGGAACCCCCATCGAGTACAACACGATTGCGGTGTCCGATGGGATTTCAATGGGTACCGAGGGCATGAAAGCCTCACTCATCAGCCGTGAAGTGATTGCCGACTCGATCGAACTCGTCGCTCGCGGCCACCTCTTCGATGGAGTGGTGGCCTTGTCCGGCTGTGACAAGACGATTCCCGGAACCGTGATGGCGTTGGCACGTCTCAACCGGCCCTCGCTCATGCTGTACGGCGGATCGATCATGCCCGGCACGTTTCAGGGGCATGACGTCACGATCCAAGACGTGTTTGAAGCGGTCGGCAAACATGGATCCGGCAAGATGACCGATGCCGAGTTAAAAGACCTTGAAGATCACGCATGTCCGGGTCCCGGCGCCTGCGGCGGCCAGTTCACCGCCAACACCATGGCGATTGCGTTCGAATTTCTCGGCATCTCCCCTATGGGACGCAATGGCGTACCCGCGATGGATCAACGCAAGGATGACGTCGCTTTCGAATGCGGCAAGATGGTCATGGACTTGATCCGGAACGATCTCCGGCCCAAACAGATCATTACCCGCAAATCCTTGGAGAACGCCATCGCGGCTGTCGCGACAACCGGAGGCTCGACGAACGCCGTCCTCCATTTGCTCGCCATCGCACGCGAATCCGGCATCAAACTGGGCATCGACGATTTCGACAAGATCAACCGAAAGGTCCCGCTGCTTGCCGACCTGAAGCCGGGCGGCCGATTTACCGCTGCGGATCTGTATGCCGCCGGCGGCACGACCCTGGTCGCCAAACGCCTCCTGGATGCCGGTCTTCTTCACGGCAATCAGCCCACTGTCACCGGAAAGACGATCGGTGACGAAGCCGCGCGGGCGTCGGAGAAGGCTGGACAACAAGTCCTGCGGCCGCTAGCCAGTCCCATCAAGCAGACCGGCGGACTCGTCATTCTTAAGGGCAATCTGGCCCCGGAAGGCTGTGTCGTGAAAGTGGCCGGCCACAACATTCTGAAGTTTCAGGGTCCGGCGAAAGTCTACGACCAGGAAGAAGACGCCTTTGTTGCCGTTAAGGCGGGGCACATCAAAGCAGGCGACGTCGTCGTCATCCGTTACGAAGGTCCGGCAGGCGGTCCGGGCATGCGCGAAATGCTGGGCGTCACCGCCGCCATTGTCGGAGCCGGGCTCGGCGATTCAGTCGCACTGCTGACCGATGGACGATTCTCCGGCGCCACCCATGGCCTCATGGCCGGCCACGTGGCCCCCGAAGCCGTCAAAGGCGGGCCGATCGCCGCCATCAAGACCGGCGACCTCATCACATTTGATATTGCCAAACGCCGGTTGGATGTGAAGCTCTCTCAGAAAGAAATCGCGGCCCGTCTCAAGAAAGTCAAACAGCCGACTCCCCGCTACACCTCCGGCGTCATGGGAAAATACGCGCGGCATGTGTCATCGGCTTCGGAGGGGGCAGTGACCAGCTAGCAATCCATTTAGTAACCGTTCATACCGATCCTCCTGCTGTCTGACCACTTCGTAACAATCGAATTGTCGTGAGAGCGCGAGACCGCGAGCACCCATCGCCTTCGCCTCTTCTCCGTGATCCAGCATCCAGAACACCCGATCTGCAAGACCGTCAACATCACCGGGAGCTTTCAGGAACCCATTGACTCCCTCTTGCACTATTTCCTCTGCTCCATCCACACAAGTCCCCACGACGGGCACACCGCAACTCAGTGCCTCCATATAGACCCGTGGCAACCCTTCCCATCGGGAGGTAAGCAAAAAGAGGTCCAGGCATTTCATGATTTCGGGAACGTCTCGTCGCCATCCTGTCAGCGTAACCGAATGCGTTAAACCTAGCCGGCAGATTTCTTTTTCAATAGCCTGACGCAGTTCACCATCACCAACCAGCACAAACTGCACATCCTGACGCCTTTGGCATATTTTGGCGGCAACCCGAATAAAATCCAGCGGGGCCTTTTGAGGCTTAAATGGAGCCACCATCCCAACCAATAGCTTCCCCCGGTCAAGACCCAGGCTCGACTTTTTCTCATCAGGATCAACCCGTACCGCCCGAACCGCATGGAGATCGATTCCTGGCGGCAGCATGGATGACCGATCTTTATCAAAGAGACCCAATGCGATCCCTTGCTGTCTATTCGACTCTGAGTCAGTGAATATCCACTGCGTGAGGCGTGAAGTCCATCGCTCCACAACTATTAACATCTGCCGCATAAGAGGATGCTGTTCGGGTGTGAACCCAAATCCATGAACGGAATGCACGATAACAGGAACCCCCGCAGCCCACGCCGCCCAACGTCCGAGAATTCCTGCTTTTGAGCTATGTGTATGAACGATCGTGGGAGCAATTCGTCGTAGCAGTTTGGTCAGAGCAAGGAACGCCGCAACATCCTGAACCGGGCTGATAGCCCTAACCAGTGATTTGACCCTATGAAATTCAACGTCAGGAATCTTGGCGGCATCCGCATCGAGCTCCGCCTCTTCTCCACCAGTAATAAGGATAGAGTGAAACTTCGACCGATCGAGATGAGCGACTGTCCTGAGCGTAATCTTCTGCGCCCCTCCCAACTCAAGCTTGGTGATGATATGGCAAACGGTGTCCACGGATGGGCTCTATGCAGGAACGGCCTGTACCCGCGGCATGCGAAGTTGCTCCGCCAGCCGTTTCCCCTGTCCAATCGCATCTTCCATCGACGTGTGTTCCCAACGCCCATACCGCCCGATGGAGTAGATCCCTCGGCGCTCTAGTTCAGCCACAATCGCCGGGATCGCGCGCGCACGATGTTGATCGAAGTACACGTAGGCATAATGCAGGTCTTTCACATCGGCAACGACCAGTTCATCATCCGGCTTCAGAATCGCCGCCTGCTCCAACCCCCGCCTCGATCGCATGATCAATTCTTCATCCGATAGCCGCTCTGTGGGCCGATGAGAGAGCTCCACATACATCGAACTGCATCCCGAACGTCCCAACGCCGGAGAAAAGTTCATGGGGAAACCCACGCGGTAGAACGGATAGACCGGTTCAGGGAAGTAGAGCCAGTGTTTATCAGACACCTGTTCGCGCGCCACCGCCAAATTGACGTTGGACACGGACACCCAGCGCAACGCCTCCGCCGCGTCTTTCAAATGCTGGGGGAAGTCCAGGATTCGCTTAAGGAGCTCGGGAATCGGGATAGTCGAAACCAACGACTCGTACGGCTCTTCTTTGGGTCGGCCGTCCTCTCGATTGCGAAACACCGCCCGCCGCCGTTTCGTATCCACCTCCATCAGTTCCATGCCACTTGCCACACCATGGATGCCGGGCAGAAAGGATTCCGGCAACACCTTGATCCCGTCAGAAGCGGGATACAAGAACGACGGATTATATCCGAAGGCCTTGTCTTTAATGCCTAAGGCTCCATTGACCACATCTTTGAGTTCCGGCTTTGGGACCAGCCACGACACCCAATCAGATGTCAGTTCATCAAGCGACACCTTCCATAATTTTTCGTTGAATGGCACCATGAAATGTTTGGCCATTCCTTCGCCAAGGTTGTCCAATATCCAGTCTTTGAACGACCGCTGTGTCGGAAGACCGGAGAGAGTCGGCTTGGTCAACGTTTCGATAAACCCGAGCAAACATTCCCGAACGACCTCCGGGGGCAGACCGAACGTATTTACTTGAAACGGGTATTCTGTGTAGGTCTGATGGGAATAGATGAATGACTTGCGAGCGTGTTTGGCCAGCTTGCCCTCGAGGAGCGTTTCGACCAGGGCCTTAATCTCGGCCTGGCGGAAATGCAGCAGATGGCCCGTATAATCGAACGTGAATCCGTCCTTCTTATAGGATCGGCAAAGTCCGCCGACCTCGCGCTCGCGTTCATAGAGCCGATATGGGACCCCAGAAAGATGATACGCGGTACTAAGTCCTGCCAAACCTGCGCCGACGATGAGGATCATGCCGCTTTGTGCTCCTCCATGACCACTGCTTGAGAGTCGGCACCGCCTGGCCTGGCGGCATTGATCTTCCCCAGCATGACGGTCGCCGCCAAGAGGCATCCTACAGTCCCAAGACACAAGATCCATGCGACCGTTTCTTCAACCGACATCATGAGCAACCCAATTCCAGCCATCGCTGCTGTTGCAATGTAGCTAACCGTCACGATCTGCGGGACGGTCATCCCCCAGTGGCGCAACCGAATCGCGATGTGGTCAGGACTGCCCCAGAATATCGGCAGGTTACGACGATAGCGGATGTACATCACAAACAGCGTATCGAAGATTGGAATCCCCAAGATGAACACCGGAGTCAGAAGCGACAGCAGATGTTCACTGGGATATCGGCCGATCATGGCCATCGCGCCGAGCAGCAGGCCGATGAACATGGCCCCGGTGTCGCCCATGTAGATCCTAGCCGGCTGCCAGTTGAATCTCAAAAACCCCAACAAGCTTCCGATCAACGCGGCCAGCATGAAGGCGATCGCTTGGTCGCCCTGGAGCAGGGCGGCAACGAGCAATCCCGCCGCACTGATCGCTCCGACGCCAGCTGAAAGTCCATCCATGATATCCAGCAAATTGAATGCGTTAATGAGCCCGACCATCCAAAAAATGGTCAAGAAGATATCGAGCCATTCCGGCAACGCCGCAATCTGAATCTGGATTCCACTCTTGATCAACACAAAGACCGCGAGCAACTGTCCCAATAGTTTGGTCCATGGGGTCAGAACGCCGAAATCATCGATGAGCCCCAGCATCACAATAATTGTCCCGCCTAAAATAATACCCAACACATCGTGTCGGAACTCAAACGTGAACGCGAGGCTCATCAGAAAGGCCAGGTAGATCGCCAGACCACCGAAGTAGGGAACCGGCTCCTTCTGATGCTTCAGCCGCCCATCCGGCGCATCCACGATGCCGTACTTGAGCGCTGCCTGTCTGGCAATGGGAATTCCATACAAGGCCAAAACAAATGCGACGATGAACGTGAGAATGAGTAGAATCATACGTGCGATGGGGCGACATTCTGGCCCGAAAGATATCCGGGCATTCACATCTGCCGCAGCTAGCAGAGCAGCCCACTGAAGTTCAGATTACCTGAGGGAAGCCGGACCTCCTAATGAAATCAACCTCTAAACTTCTGCAGCCTTGCGTCTACTCACAAGCACGTCGCTCGAGAGCTAAGGCCGAACGGGACGCGGAATCGCCGACTGGCTGGCAGCCGTCTTCCCATTGTTTGCAAGATCCCAGTAGCTGGCGGCAAGCTTTGGCGTCCATGCCATCAATGAGTAGTGGTCGATCACGGTCTGGCGCGCTGCCTTCCCGATCTCGATTCGCAGTTTCGCATTACTGCAGAGCTGGATCAGCTTGGCCCGCCACTCCGCCTCGCTGCTTGCCAGGAACCCATTGGCTCCGTCCCGGACGATGTCCTGGTTCACCCCCACCGGTGAAGCAATTGCCGGAAGGCCGACCGCCATGTATTGCAGTAACTTCAACCCGCACTTTCCTCTCGCCCATTCGTTATCCTGCAACGGCATAATGCCGATGTCACAATCCTGCAACAGATCTACTTCCTGCTCCAGTGACCACATTCGGAAATCAACAGCAAGTCCGGGCCAACGCAGCGGGCGAGAGCATACGATACGAAACGTGATCCGCCCTTGTTCCTGCAATTCTCTCAGTACCGGCGCAACCTGGTTTAAGTACGGAAGATTGTAGGCAAGCCCCATCCACACTACGGTCAGTGGTCGGTTGGGATTCGATTGGACTTCTTCACGCCGCCGCAGCGGAACGAACCGATCGGTATCGACCACCGTCGGCACCACGCAAACCCTTGGCGCATAGTTCGCAGCGTACCGGCTGAGAGTATCATTCCCCACGATGACCCCCGAAGCCATGCGCATGAGGGCCGGTACCTTGCGGCGATGTCCAGCGGTCAGATAGATGGCGTCGTCGAATTCCACGACGACGCGCCGCCCCGACTTCACCACCATCCATTCAATCCAGGGCGGCAGGTACGGAAACAGTTGGCCTTCGATCACGACAAGATCCACCGCCCCCATGGTCACCACGTCCCACAGCCTCTGAGCGAAGCGTCCGAGTACATAGACTGCCTTCACGGCAGTCTGCATCGCACTGAAGGGGATCTCGAGAATCCTCCAGTAAGTCGGACCAAACAGGGGATACACCCTGCAATCGATCCCATGATCCGCCAAGCCCGGCAGAAACTGGAGAATGCGATATCGGCTGGTCGGCCCGATCGACGTTGACTTTGAAAAATAGACGACCGACAAGCGTCGGTTGGACTTCGAACTCGCCTGCGCATGTTCCCCAGCCTGTGGCATTACACTGCTTTCCTTCTCAACCAACGAGCGAGGTGGAGCATCAGGAGATAGCAATTTCTTGCGCTGAGCGTGTTGACCAGCGAGGAGGACCTCGTTTTCAAACAACGTTTGAATTCGGCGTACCGCCCTACATCCTCGAACCACTGCTCGATGAGCCGATTCTCCCGGTCCATCATCGGCCCCGGGTTGGAGACGTTGCCGCGATGCCATCGGTAGGCAAAACCAATATCCTCATAATATTTCAAAGACAGCCGCCCGTCCTTGAACATGCGAAGAAACAAGGTGTGGTCCTCGATCATGAACCGGTCATCGAACATAAACTCACGGATCACCCTCGTCTTGAAGGTTGCCCCCAGACCTGGAATCCAATTTCCCACGACCAAATTGTCATAGGTACTGCCCAACCAAGGGCGTGGATGCCGCTCTCCAAAGAGTCCGATTCTGCGGCCCATATGATCCACAATGTCCCCGTCGCAATACACGCACGCCACGCTCCCGGATGTCTGCTCCAGTTGCTCCACCGCCCGCTCGATCCGACGGGGATGATAGTAATCATCCGACCCCACGAAGCTGACGTATTTCCCTCTTGCGAGGTTCAGACCTTCATTGAGAGTTTTGGCCAACCCTCTGTTCTCTCGCGCGACGACGGCAAAACCGTACACTTTAGCCAAGTCCTGGATGAGATTGACCGACTGATCAGTCGACCCATCATCGAGGACGATAAGTTCCACATTCTGGTAGGTCTGTGCGACGACACTTTGGATGGCTTGCGAAACGTATGCTTCGTGGTTGTAGGAGGGCAGGATGACGGAGACCATCGGCTGGGCGTTGCTCGTCACGCACCCGGTCATCTCCTGGCTATCCGAACCCGGCTCAATCACGGCTGTGGTTTGCGGCATAGGACCTGCGCCTAAGTTCTCGGCTTGGAACTTCGTTCACCACCACCGATACACTTCATTGAGTCCGCTGTACGCCATCTTGATCCGTCGAACCTGGAGATACGTCAAGCCTGAACCGACATCGCGGCCAGTCGGACTGATCACGCCTCCGTACCCTTCGGAAAACGTCGGATCGGTGCGATCGAACTCAAAATGCACTTTACCGAATCCTTCTCGCCCAACGGCGAATCCCAGATACGCCTCCAATCGTTTGAACTCTTCCTCGTCTCGAGCCACGATCCGCTCGTAACTTACGACATGCGCCGCGCCGCTCTTGCGCAATTGAGAATCATGGACCTTCCAGTAATACATGAAGACATCGGAGGTCAGCCGGCAGGTCCGGAAGACTTGGTTGACGAGATCGTGAGCCCGGAAGCGATTCGGCTGCTTTCTCCAGGCAGACCACAGCTCACGGCGTTTTTTCCGCTCTACCGCCAGCATCGACCCAATGACGGCTCGTGGATCTCGCACAACACAGACGGTTTTGCTGTCCGCCCCGAAGAACGTAGGGATCCAGTCGACCAGCGGAGACAACTCAGGATCTTTTAGGATGAGATACCGATAGGGGATCTCCCGAAAGTGGGTTCGTACAGTATCGAGCATCGCCCCGACCAACTCTCGGTACATGCCGACGAGTACCGACCGGTCTATTGCGTAGGCCGTGAAGCGCGGAGGGTCCGAGTAATGCAGGATATTGTGGCACTGTTGGATGGCTTGCGTGATG
>DASUMN010000301.1:0-8186 GCA_036277675.1 Nitrospira sp.
CTCCCCGGCATGAAGAAAGAAGACGTGGAAGTGAATCTTGCAGGGGAGAACTTGACGATCAAAGGTGAGAAGAAAGAGGACCAGGAAATAAAGGAGGACAACTATTACCGGCGCGAGCGGTCCTACGGGTCGTTCTTGCGCACCGTTGCCCTGCCCTGCGAAGTAAAGAGTGATGAGATCAAAGCCTCCTTCAAAGATGGAGTGTTGGAAATCCGCATGCTGAAGACGGAGGACGCGAAGAAAAAATCTATCTCGGTAAAGATCGACTAATTCCTGTTCGTGATCGGAGCGCCCGTGAAACCTCAATCGGCAATCGGGTTCTGTGCCGTTGTCGTCGCACTGTCCGGTCTGACAGTCTGCCAGCCCCCTCAACCCAGGATTGCCGTAGTTGAGGGGCGCACATCTGAGGCCGTCGCTTCCACCGGCTCCACGGAGAAAGACATCCTCGCCGCCTTCGATCGTCCGGAGGAGCCTGCCCGGGCAGGCCCATCGGGTGTCCTCCTCATTCTTTCCTTGAAACACAGCAGGCCCCGCAAACTGGGAAACGCCGAGACCCTCCGTATGGGGAACAGGTCTGCGCGCGTGGTGTTCCAGCAAGCACGGAGGACTCGATACCTCATGGTGCAATCCGATGTCTGAGCACTCGTTCGAAGCAATTCTCGCGATCATCGCGCCACAGCACTGGTGTGGATCTTTTGGCGGAGAGGAAAGTCCGACTAGTCAGAAGCCTTGCACGAGACACTTGTCAGCAACAAACGCGCGGCTGCCCCTTCGCGCCGCAGTATTTGCCGCGAACTGTAGCAATCTCCCCCAGTCTCCCTCCCAAACTTAGGGAGTGCCCGGTCTCACCTCTACTTTCTTCTGAAGACACACGAGATTTCGATTACACCAGCCTTCGCGTTCCGGGCACTCGTCTTGCTGAATGTTCGGGCAAGGTCTTTCCCTACTTCGGTGCCTATTGGAAGCCGTACTGAAAACCTTATTGGAGACCCCAGAGGGAGCAGCCTGGCCGGGAGAGTCAGAATGATACCGCACGGCGAGTTTGGCCTGTTCAAGGATCGCCATGACGCCGGAACGCAGCTGGCGCAACGGCTTCTCCATTATCGGGACGCGAAAGACACGACCGTCATCGCCCTGCCGCGAGGCGGAGTGGTGGTAGCCTACGACATCAGTCTGACGTTACGTCTCCCGTTGGATGTGTTCATCACGCGCAAGCTGGGGACTCCGGAAAATCCTGAACTGGCCATGGGTGCCCTAGCCGAAACCGGCTATCAGCATTTGAATGAGGATGTCATTCGTGGATACGGCGTGAGCGCAGCTCAGCTGGAGGAGGAGATACGGCATCAGAACGGTGAGATCGACAGAAGAATCCGGCGGTATCGAGAAGGCCGGACACTCCCCTCCTTGAAAGGCCGGACCGTTATCCTGGTGGACGACGGCATTGCGACAGGGGCGACGTTCTTCGCATCGCTGGGCGCCCTGCGAAAGGCGGAGACCGCGAAGATCGTCGCCGCGGTACCGGTCGCGCCTCCGCGGGTGCTGGCCGAAGTGAAGAGCCTCGTCGATGAGATCGTGGTATTGCACAGGTCCGAATGGTTCTTCGGAATCGGCCAGTTCTATGAACAGTTTCTTCAGGTGGAGGATGATGAAGTCATTGACTGTCTTAAGACCGTGCGAGACGCCCTCATGCCGAAGGCGGAGAAGATGATATGAAGATCGTGTGCGCAATCGACGGTTCCCGTTACTCCGAATGGGCGCTTGGTTGGGTGAGGCGGCTCGCCTCTCCCGACGACAGTTCCCTGCTGTTGGTGCATGCCGTCGATCTGACTCAATTCAAGACTTTGCCCACGCTCGATCGGAAATCCCGATCGGCTTTGGTGAAGGTCATGGACTTCTCGCTGGAGAGCGCTGCGCTGCTGTTGGAAGGAGCCGAAGTCAAAGCGGCCAAAACATGGGGTAATATCCGAGCGAAACTCCTGCGAGGCCGCCCGGCGGAAGCCATCGCTCGTTCCGCTGAGCAGGAACAAGCCGATCTCTTGGTCATCGGGTCTCGAGGGGTCACGGAGTTTCAGCCGATGCTCTTGGGAAGCGTCTCTCGGAAAGTGCTCATGCGGGCGCCCTGTCCGGTCTTGGTGGTCAAAAAGCCCGCTCACACCCTCAAGAATGTGGTGCTCGGCACGGACGGTTCCATCAAGTCGTGGGAAGCCGTCACATGGCTCACGCAGTTGCCCGAACCCATTCGTCCGGTCGTAACGGTCGCCGGCGTGATCCCTCCCCTCCCGCTGGAAAGCATCCGTGTTCCCGCGCAGGTCTTCGCGGTGGGCGATCAGGTCGAAGGAGTGCTCAGGCGCGAAGCCAAGAAACTCACGGCCCGCGTCGCGGGCACGCTGAAGAAGGCGGGATTCTCCGCGAAAGGAATCGTCCTGTCCGGGTCTCCGGGAGCCAGGCTGGTGGCACTGGCCGGGCGAGAACGGGCCGGCCTCATCGTTGTCGGATCTCGAAGCGGGCGCAGCGCGCAGGAATATTTCATGGGGAGTGTCGCCGACACGGTCGTGAAGCACGCCCCTTGTTCCGTGTTGGTCTACAAAAGCTAGGAGCCCATGGCCTTGGAGTTGAGCAGTCCGGCATTCAAAGACGGCGAAGCCATTCCAGGCCGGTATACCTGTGAGGGAGAGGACCTCTCGCCTCCGCTTCATTGGGGTGTGCCGCCCGCCGCCACAAAAAGCTTCGTCATCATTGCAGACGATCCCGATGCGCCGGTCGGGACGTGGGTGCATTGGGTGATCTACGATATTCCCCTCGACCGGCGCGGGCTCACGGAGGGTATTCCGGCCAAGGAGCATTTGCCCGACGGGGCCATGCAAGGGCTGAATGACTTCAAGCGCGTCGGCTATGGAGGACCTTGTCCTCCGCGTGGAAAACCGCACCGCTACTACTTCAAGTTGTATGCTCTGGATGTCGTCCTTGATATGAAGCCTCGCGCGACCAAGGCTCAAGTGTTGGAAACATGCAAGGGGCATGTGCTGGCAGAGGCGCATCTCATGGGCCGATTTGCCCGCTCTCAACCTTGACCTGAACATTGTTCTGTCCGCTCCAGCGATGCTTCGCAAACGTGTATCGCTCGACCGGAAGTCGCTGCTGCCGCCGGGGGCCTCATATGACCAAAAAGGTTGATACATAGGAGGGATCGCCGGTGCCGACCGTTGAATCCAAGCGCGACTATTACGAGGTCTTGGGCGTGGACCGGACCGCGACCCGAGACCAGATCAAGCACGCCTATCGGCAGTTGGCGCTGCACTTCCATCCGGACAAGAACAAGGACCCGGGCGCCGCCGCCAAGTTCCGCGAACTGGCGGAAGCCTATGCCGTCCTTTCCGACGACACAAAGCGAAAAGAATACGACACGACTGGTCATGCCGGCGTGAGCGAACGGTGGTCGTCGGAAGACCTCATGCGGGATTTTCAATTCGGAGATTTCTTCGGAGGCCGCTTTGGCGACCTGTCCGGTTTGTTCGGCGACCTGTTCGGGCGGCGCATGAGACCCGGCGCCGGCGCGGCGAGAGGGGTGGATCTTCGTTACGACGTGGAGTTGACCTTGGAGGAAGCCGCTCGCGGGGGCGAAAAGGAGATTCAGTTCACACGATCGGAGCGCTGCGCGGATTGCGGCGGCAGCGGGGCCAAGACCGGCACGAAGCCGCTGGCCTGTCCCGATTGCCAGGGCACCGGACAGAAACAAGACGTGAAAACTAAGAAAGACGTGCGCCTCGTCACGTTGACCACCTGCGCGCGTTGCCAGGGGCGGGGACAGATCGTCGAATCGCCCTGTCCGCTCTGCCAGGGCGACGGCTATCGATTTCTTCCGCATACGTTGAAAGTCCAAGTTCCACCGGGGGTCGATGACGGCATGGTGATTCGGCTGCCGGGTCAGGGAGAGGCCAATGCGAACAGCGGTCCGCCGGGCGACCTGCTGATCCGGCCGCACATCCGGCGCCATCCTATCTTCGAGCGCCATGGCGATGATCTGTACATGATTCAATCCGTGACGTTCCCCGATGCGGCGCTCGGCAAAAAACTCCGCGTGGATGGATTGAGCGGAGAGACGCTGCAAGTCACAATCCCGGCCGGGACCCAAAGCGGCACGGCTCTCCGGCTGCACGGGAAAGGGATGCCGAAAGTCGGAGGGAAAGGGAAAGGCGATCTCTTCGTGGTGGTGGAAGTACGGACTCCGACTGAGTTGTCCGACCGCGAGCGGGTGTTGCTGCTGGAATTGGCCACGCTCCAGTCACACGACAACGTGACACGATCCAGCACTCAGCCAGCCTGAACCGCGGACAACTCATCCAGCCCACATTATTCATGAGGGTTCGTGGCGAAACCGCCAAGACGCCGGGCGAGACGGGCATGCGGAGCCCTGAGAGACCGAGGCATACTTGAAACAGTATGTCGAGGTCACGAGGGGCGAGCCTGCCCGCTGGCCGCGCGAAGCTCGCGGCCAAGCTGGTCGCAGCGGCGTATCGGCGGTTGCAGTAGAAGTGTTCATGAGTAATGTGGGCTAGGACGGATCTGCACATCGGACAGGGACCCGGACTAAGCCAGTTCGTTTCCCCAATTCACGCCACCGCGCGGCGGCGCTGAATGGAAAGAGGCGGCACCCGATGCATTGGGGCTCGTTCCTTCGCCGATCGGACGGGGACATACACTCCTCTCCGTTGCATCCCCCGATTCCGCAGCACCAGCGCATCCACATAGTCTCCGCAGTTCACGCAACGCCGCCCGATCACATCTCTCCCTGTGTCGTCAGGACTCGCCACGTCGGCGTAGACTGCAACCGTCATCCCGCCGCACCGATCGCACTGATGAATGTGATTGGTCATGGTTTCTCCCTTCCTCTCAACTTGCGCGACACCATGTTCATCCAAGAGACATCCGTCGGATGAGTCATGCTGGGTGACGAATGGAGCAACGGACGTGCCGCAGCACGCAAACATGCGCGAACCTTAAGCCAGCAAAGCCCTTGTGTCCTGCCAGACAACAGACGGCCCCGACAAGAGCGGCATTCCCTGAGGCAATCTTCATCATCAGCTAGGCGTGCGCTGGCGCAAGATGCGACAGGGGGGCGGGAAGAAATGCCGCCGCCTTGCACAGAACATAGACGCCAAGGAGTCGTAAACCGGATTCATCCGGCATCGTTGATGTGTGATCGGAACACGAAAGTGCGATCGTTCGTTACATTGCTCTTTGGTCACAGTGGGACAGCACAAGGACAATCTTATTGTCTCGTCGCTCCAGAGATGGCACAGTGAAACCCTGTACCCGCACTGGTTGCGAGCTCGGTCCGAAAAGACGATTCACGTGGGCCGACGGGGCATGAGAAACGGCGCCGCCGGTGGCATAAACGGCTACGATCTCCTGGGCTACGGTCAAGATACAAGCGGGCAGTATTTGTGTTCCTGCCGTGCAGGAACATCTTGATCGAGCAAGCCCAGCAGATCGAGGGCTTTCCGGTCGATGAACAGGAGCTGACAGGATGTCGAGCGCGCGATCGTACCAGTGAGACCAAGACCCATAGTCCGATCGCGTTGAACTGACTTCGGAGCAGGACAAGGCATATGGAGATACTCCTTGCGTAGTTGATAATGACGGACGTACTTGAATTGAAGCGAGCAATTCATACGTGTGCCTCGGAGCATACTTCTTAAACCAAAGTGCTGGCCCACGGCACTAGGCATTGTCCTAGACATCGAGGCAAATCGTACTAGCCCCCCTGTTGATCTCCAAGACAGCCTAATCTCCTTGCGAGAACTTCACGTGAGGTCTAGAATTACGCTCTCTCCCATGCCGGTCTAAACCGCCATGAAGAAACCGCGCGCCCAGAGAGCCAGCCTATCGTCTGCCAGACGTCCTGTCGCGCGCCCGCGTAGACCGACCATTCTTCCTATGAAAGAAGAGTATCTGGCGATGGCGTTTCGCCTGAGCCCTCATCCGATCGGCATCACCGAATTGGAGACGGGACGCTGTCTCGAGATCAACGACGCCTGCCTGGAGATTTTCGGCTTTCGGCGTGATGAAGTGATCGGGAGGACAACGCTCATGCTGGGCATTTGGCCTGATCCGGAAGAACGGATACGGCTGATCGAACGCGTGAAGGCCGAACGGTCGGTGCGGGATGCCGAGGTCACGATGCGGACGAGTTCAGGCGACCGGCGCCGGTTCCTCATCTCCACCGAACTGATCAAGCTGGGAAAGAAACGCTGCCTGTTAACGATCGGCAACGACATCACCGAGCGCAAAGAAGCTGAAGAAGCCCTGCGGCAACTGAACGCGACCCTTGAACAACGCATTGACGAACGCTCGGTCGCGTTCCGGGAGAGCGAAGCACGGTTTCGCGCCTTTCTCGATAATGCACCGTATCTTGCGTTTATAAAAGCGCTGGACGGCCGATATCTCTATACGAATCGCCGCTTCCAAGAGGCCTTCGGCCTTGACCAGCAGAGTGTTCTTGGCAAGACGGACACCGAGCTCTTCCCCCGCGACCAGGCCGATCATTTTCGAGCGAATGATCTTCTGGTACTCGAATCGGGCACGGCCATGGAATTTGAGGAGCGGTCGCTCTATCGCGACGGGGTCCATATAAATCTCGTGGTGAAGTTCCCGCTACGAGACGGATCAGGCCGCACCTATGCAACGGGTGGGATTGTCATCGATATTACCGATCGCAAGAAGGCGGAGGATGAGTTGCGCCGATCGCAGTCTTTCACCACGTCGGTGGTGGATAATCTCCCTAACATGGTCTTTGTCAAAGACGTCAAGGATCTTCGGTTTGTCCGCTTGAACAAGGCGGGGGAGCGGCTACTCGGGTACTCTGAGCGAGAATTGTTGGGCAAGAACGACTACGACTTTTTCCCCAAGACCGAGGCCGTTTATTTTACCTCGAAAGATCGCGAGGTATTAGCCACTGGCCGATTGCTGGACATTCCTGAGGAACCGATCAACACCCGAGACGGGACGATCCGTTTCCTCCATACGAAGAAAATTCCCATCACTGATCAGGAGGGGAAGCCCGTGTACCTGTTGGGAATTTCGGAGGACATCACCGAGCGCAAACAGGTCGAAATGGAGTTGCTGCATAACCAAGAGACGCTCCGGCAGCAGCGAATGCAACTGGAAGATTTAACGTCCAAACTCATCACCGCTCAGGAAGAGGAGCGGCAGCGCATCGCCCGCGAACTGCACGATGATGTCAGCCAGCGGCTGGCGGCGCTGGTGTTCGATGTTGCATCACTTGAACAGCACCCGCCTCTTGTGCCCGAATTAATCGGAAAAGCCTTGGAACCGGTTCGCGAGCAGCTCGAGCGGCTTTCTGATGACCTCCATAACCTCGCCTACAAACTTCACCCGTCGCTCCTGGAACATGCAGGCCTGCAGCCGGCGATCGAGGACCAGGTCCGTGAGGTCACCAAGCGGACAGGGCTTTCTGTGTCGTTGAAGGTAAATCATGTGCCCGGTTCGCTGCCGCTCGACCATTCAACCTGCCTGTTCCGCGTGCTGCAAGAAAGCCTTCAGAACGTCGTGAAACACGCCTGTGCCACCGAGGCCGTCGTGAAGCTGAGCGGTTCATCCAAGGGGGTCGGCCTGTCCGTGACAGATAACGGCAAGGGATTCGACACGAACGACAAGAGTGTCCATCAGAACGGGTTAGGCTTGACCAGCATGCAGGAACGATTGCGACTGCTGCAGGGATTGCTCCGCGTCCATTCCAGGCCGGAGGGCGGCACGAAGATCTGCGCCTGGATTCCTCTAAAAGAACCGGCTCCATGATACGCCCTCGTATTCTCATGGCGGACGATCATTCGCTGGTATTGGCCGGCCTTCGCAAGCTGGTGGAAGCGGAAGGCGAGGTGGTGGGGACCGTCGAAGACGGACGCGCACTGGTTGAAGAGGCGCAGAAACTGCGCCCGGACATCATTTTGCTCGACATCTCCATGCCGCTCTTGAACGGCCTGGATGCAGCTCGCCAACTCACCAAGCTGGTGCCCGAGAGTAAACTCCTCTTCCTGACAATGCATGCGACACCGACCTATGCCACCGAGGCGTTCAAGGCCGGGGCTTCAGGCTACTTGATCAAACGGTCTGCAGCATCCGAACTCAAACAGGCCATCCAGGCTGTGATGCGCGGCCAACATTAC
>DASUMN010000302.1:0-2371 GCA_036277675.1 Nitrospira sp.
AACGACGGTTCGTCGGGTAAAGAAGCGGCCGGGGGTGTCTGGGGATCGGTGGTCATGATCTTGGAGCGGAAGCGGTGGATGCTAACAATGGGCACACCGCAGAGTCAAGGAATGGGCGGTTTTGAGGAATCAATTCCAATCTCACGGGACCGCGCTATACTCATGTCCATGTGGTATCGGGGCTGGAGAAGGGTCATTCCCTTTTGCGCTGTAATCGGTCTCATGGCCGGCTGGCCCTGGGGCGTTGTCGAAGTGCGCGCGACGACGGTGTACTCCTATATTGACGATCACGGGAACCCGGTGTTTACCGATAGGCCGGAAACGATTCCTGAACAGTACCGCGCCAAGGTCAAGACTCACGAGCGGCCCGATGCCGACAAAAAACCGGCATCGACCGTGGCGACGGTCAAGGAAAAGGTCGTGGAAAAGGTGAAGGGATTGGGGGCGACGATTCCCGCTATGAAGTTGAATGTGAAAACCCTCGGTTCGTCCCAATCG
This sequence comes from Nitrospira sp., assembly GCA_036277675.1. Classification (GTDB taxonomy): domain Bacteria; phylum Nitrospirota; class Nitrospiria; order Nitrospirales; family Nitrospiraceae; genus Nitrospira_D. The sequence goes on from DASUMN010000302.1 coordinate 499, forward strand.
GATATGCTGAACACGGCTGGTATCGTAGCGGTGGTGCTGTTGTGTGTCATGTATTTCAGCAAGAACAGCCCGATGATCAGGCTGTTGGCTCTGGGGTTGCTCTTTGTGCTGGCGATCGGAACGCCGGTGCTCATCTATACGAGCGACGGGGGGCCCATGGATGTGATGAAACAGAAGGCCTCCGCGACCGGACAAGCTCAACAAGATCGTCTCCAGCAAGTGCCGCAGTAAGCGGTTTCCTGCCGACAGCCGGAGTCACGCCAACGGTTATTCCGCGTACTGAGGGACCGGGATGGGCTTGGCAGATGGAGCGGGAGCGGCCGCTTGTCTGCTGAACTCGGCGGAATAGGGGTTTACCATAGGCTCGTGGGTGTGTCGTTGCCGGACGGTCACCAGCCGCAGGCTCTGCGCGCCGATTTCAATCCGGTCGATCAGGGCGTGTGGGGTGAGACGATCGGGAAGGCCGCGCATCGAAAACAGTTGATAGCTCAGCCGCCAGTCCAGCTGCTCCTTTCCTTGCTCCTTCACGATAAACCCGGCCGCCGGCGAAGGATCCCCTTTGAACAACAGCATCCAGATGTTTGAGCGGAAGGCGGGGGCGGTCGAATCGACCGATGGACGAAACTCGGGAATCAGCGACGGCAGCGTGGCAATCGGCGCGGGCGGAGACAATTCAATATCGACGAGCCGGACGAACAGAGGCCGGTGTTCGCTGTCATCGGTGGGGTCGCCGGCATAACTGAACGAATATCGGATCTCGGTCTCGCCACGTGTGAACGTGTACACATCTTCGCCGTTCTCCGGCGAAACCAGCTTGCTGAAATAGGTCACCCAATCTGTGATCGGATAGTACGTGAACAGGCGCAACGCCGATTTCCGGTCACGCACCGCCTGGGGCATGCCGAGTTTGGCGTGCAATTCGCTTTGGGTCAGTCCAAGAAACCCGTCCTCAAAGTAAGGGGCGGCGGTAGTTGAGTGAGGGACGCACAGCAGGAGCCCCAGAAGGAGCAGCCAAATCGGGCTATGCCGGACGTGTCGGCTGAGCAATGGGTTCCTCTCAGAGTGGGGCATCGTATCGGCAGGGTTAAAGATCTGTCAAGAAAGTGTTCGGCTTGCCGGTCCGGATCCCTTCCAGTATCATGGCCCTTCGACGAATGGCGAAAGGGAGATTGGCACTGTGGTTCAGACAAATGCACCCATAATCGAATCGTTGCTCAAAGAACGCATCCTCATCCTCGACGGCGCCATGGGGACGATGATCCAGCAGCGCAAGCTGGACGAGGCCGCCTTCCGCGGTGAGCGGTTCAAGGACTGGAAGAAGGATTTGAAAGGGCACAATGATCTCTTAAATATTACGCAGCCGGCTATCATCGAAGATATTCACCGCCAGTACCTGGAGGCCGGCGCCGATATCGTCGAAACCAACACCTTCAACTCACAGAAGATTTCGCTGGCCGATTATGGGATGGACACGCTCGGCTATGAACTCTCGAAAGCCGGAGCGGAGTGTGCGCGCCGCGCTGTGGAGCAGGTACAGGCCGCACAGCCAGGTCGGCGCAGTTTTGTCGCTGGGGCGATCGGGCCCACAACAAAGACCTCATCGATTTCCACCGACGTCAACAATCCTGCTGCGAGGGGCACAACCTATGAGGAGCTGGTCGCAGCCTATGGCGAGCAAGTGCGCGGGTTGCTCGACGGCGGTGTCGATCTGCTACTGGTCGAAACGATCTTTGACACGCTGAACGCAAAAGCCGCGTTCTTTGCCATTCAACAGGCGTTTGCATCTGGCGTGCGGTCTGTGCCGATCATGGCCTCCGTCACCTTCATTCAAGCCGGGAGTAATCGTGGTGTGACCGGCCAGACAGTCGAGGCC
>DASUMN010000303.1:0-3871 GCA_036277675.1 Nitrospira sp.
CTCGGCCAAATGCCCGGCAACCTTCTGGAAGTTGAAGACCTCCTCCTGTTTTGAGTTCAGCACATTGCATGAGACTTTTCAGAGCTTCATATTTTTGATACCAAACACTGTTTAGGCCGATCTACCGAAGAGTGTGGAACAACTAAAGGGACCGATCTCGTAACTTCTGAGTGAGCAGCATGCCGCTGTTAGCGCGTCCGCTCTTGAATACATTCCTATGAGGCAGCTCAACGCGCAAGAAAGGTGCTGGCAGCATCGCCCCTAATTCCCCATGCAGACAACTGGCCATCGTTGTGCTTTGTCGCCAACACAAAGTTCTCTGCGTCGAAGTCATAAAGCAGAAGATAGCTTTCATCTTCTGCCACTACGAAAGCGGAACGTTCTCCAATCAAACGCTGCTCTGGCGGTAACAGATCGTCGCCAGAGAAATATTTCACCACATATGGATCGACTATAAGACTGGCCATCCTCTGCACTTCCGCATCAACTCTATCCTTACTCCATGGTACGCCGACAGTTTCCCCCAATGGTGGCGGCACATAGGTCGCCGCGTAATGAAGAAACTCGGCCTCGACCTTGCGCCGAAGTTGTTTTGGATCTACCTCATGCTGCTGCATAACTGCATAACAATGTTTGGACCGATTCCTGTAAGTACCAGATCGCTGATTTCTTTCTGCTTAACAGGCCATCGCATGTTCCGAGCATAACGCCATGCTCGTTGGCGTTGCAATGAGATGCAGCAGCGGGGCGATTTATGGCGAGTCTGGCACGGAGAGGCGTGTTAGGCAGCGTCGGTTTCGATCTTGCCGGGAAGCTTGCTGAGAATCAGTTGTTGTAGCTCGACCTTGTTGGCGGCATTGTCGATATCGATACCCACCAGTCGCCCACTCGAATCGTAATCGAGCACGACGCCCTCGGACACTTCGCGACTTTCTACGCTCGGTCTTTCAGAAAGATCGATATACAGGGAGTCCGTGTCTGGATGATAGTTGAGCTTCATGGCGTAAATCCTCGATCTGGAAATGCATTATGAATCGTCACCTTATCCTCAAGTGTCACTACTCGTAGATAGCGGCCGCCAAGTTCCGAGATCGCAGCCCAAAAACGGTACCGGTTGTGCTCTTGCGGTTCCGATCGGATGGAGTGCTCCAGTGCGAATATACACCACTCCTTCTTGATGTATGGGCGCTTCCGGAGAACCTCCTGCTCGAAATATTCTGTGAACTTGTACTGAGCCATGACCCTTTATCGTGAAACAAGTCTACTCAAAAGTCTGAGGTTTATCCAGAAGGCAATCGGGTCAGTGCAGTTTCATCGGTACAATCAGCCCGTTTCCCTTTTCGGTCACCTACCGACTTGGCTGCGAATTTCTTCTGGGCCGCTGTGAGCCGGACTTTACGTTCTCTTCGGATCAATGTGCTTCGTCCATTCATCCATCGTCGTAACCGGATGAATTGCGCCGGTTTGGGTCGGCGCCAACGGTTCGAAAAATTCCAAGAGAGACTGATAATTCTTGGCCTGAACGGTGATGTAGTACGTATGTTCCGTAACCGCCACATAGGCACTCAGGATCTTCACCCCTTTCTTGGCGGCGAGGTCCCGCCTGGCCCAGAACTCATTGAGCATCGTGGCTCCCTCTTTACTTCTTCCCGGGCAATTCTCAGGCGTGTGCGTCCAATGCGCTACAAACAACATCCCGTCGCTATCATCCATCACTTTCCTCCTTGTTTATGCCCAATAGGGGTCAGAGAACAATTTCAGCGGGACGATCAGCCCGTTTTGGGACGCCGCCGCGTTTCCCCGTTCAGCCATCTGCTACTCGGCTGACAGTTTTACCCTGAACACAACACCTTTCTGATCCGCCTTTGGTCGCTCGTTCATGCCTTCTGGTTTCGAATGACCAGACGGAGCACGACGGGAAATACCATGACATAAAACAAGAGTAGTCCTCCTACCAAGAGCCGCCCACGGACCTGGATGGGATCCGCGACAGTGTCATGCCCCTGCATCCAGAGATACCTGGTCATGAGGTCGCAGGCAAACCCCGCTATGACCAATGCATACCAGAACCGCCACCGTCGTGACGTATAGAGTGCTTGCTCTCGCCGGTGAATGAGAAGGACTTGCGCCAGGATCCCGGCAAGGGAGAGGTACTCTGTCCATTCTGGAACTCCGAGAGCCACCGATAGGATGATCCACACGAAGGTCGCAACGAATACCAGAATGGTCCCAAACAGAAATCCCCGTCGCGATCCCGCGAGGCTCGTCCCAGCGCTTTCCATCCCATACCCCATAGAGCTTCTCTGTTGTTCAGTGCGCCGGGTGATTTCCCTCGTTGAGCATTCCGCTACACCCATGATGGCACTGGTGGGATCGGTACGACATCAGCCTACGGCACAACTTCGGCTGTGTCGGACTTGTTCAAGAGAAACAGTGTGTCGTTTTTGATAAAGAAGCGATACGGCTCCTCGCCCGCGTCGTTGCCCATCAAGGTCTTGGCAGTGATGCCCACGTGCACGAGGTACCCAAATACGGGAGGCTGCCTCCGACCTGAGAGATAGACATACCCTTTCTGCGGCTCTCCGACGAATCGAAAGCGAGCGGTGAACGGTTCCAACAGCACCGGCTGCATCAGACGCTTGATGGCATTCTGATAGGTGGGTGAGACCGGGACTGTTCCATAGTCCGCGCTCGCCATTTGTTCAGGAGTGACGGGCGTCACACACCCAAGCGTGAGCAGCAGAAACAGCGCAGGAAGACATCTGAGTGAGGTCTTCACCGGGGAATCCTCTATGACGGCAAACCGTCTCACATACCCGCCCAGCATTCACCCCTCGGCCACCTCTGGATTTCCTGATGCCGCCAGGTCTGCGTAGGTCGCCAACGTTCGTCGCGCGGCTTCTTCGTCCAGTTTACTGATGGCAAACCCAACATGGACGATGACGTAGTCGCCAACTCCGGCTTCCGGCACGAGCGCCAAGGAAACGGATTTCGTCACGCCGCCGAACGACACCGTCGCGGTGCGGAGCGGATCCTCAGCCACATTCACGACTTGTCCAGGAACCGCGAGGCACATCGTCTCTCCTCTTCTTTCTCAGCCCCTCCAACTTGTATGTCGGGGACCGGCAGGGATGCGGAGCGACCGTTGCCGGACGAGCAGGGACCCGCCGAGCCTGGGCCGGGAAGGAAGGCGGAAACTGACCGAGTCCGCGAGGGAATTTCCGAAGGCTTCCGCCCGGAGCAGGCCGGAAGGGTCGCTCGCAGAGGCGCGGCGCGACCGCTTTCTGCCGGACCCCGAACTGGCATTGCACGTTGTTCGGCTCATGCTGGACCTCCTCCTACTGGCCGTCAGCAGCACAGAACGCCGCGACCACCGCCTGCCCCAATGACAACCCGCCATCGTTGGGCGGAACCAGGCTATGACTATAGACCGTGAACCCCTCCTCTTCCAACCGCTGCCGGGCAAGCGACAACAACAACCCGTTCTGGAAACAGCCCCCGGTGAGAACCACACGCGGCAACCCTGCCGCGTGCGCCACACGCAGGATCCCGGCCACCAGCCCAATATGAAACCGTGCCGCGATCTGCTCAGGGCTGCGCCCCAGGCGGAGATCATCCAGGACGGCATGCACGGTCGGTCGCCAATCGACAATCCGGCTTCCGTCAGGAATCTCTGCTTCCAACAGATCCATTGAATATCCCGCCGAGAAGTCCTTTCCGTGCGCTTCTGCCCGCTCCGCGGCAAACTCGACCGCCATCGCCGCTTGGCCCTCAAAGGACACCGCTCCGCACAGGCCCGCAAGCGACGCCACCGCATCGAACAGACGCCCCATGCTCGTGGTCCATGGGGATGCCACGCCGGATCTGAGCA
>DASUMN010000304.1:0-2658 GCA_036277675.1 Nitrospira sp.
CGCCGATTCCAACGCGGTCTGTTCGACGGCACAGACATCACTGGGCATCACAAAGATGGCCATGCCGAGCAGACCTTGATGGTTCGTCTGAAGGATGTTTCGTTCGAGACGACTCCCTTTACGGTGGCCGGTATCCGTCAACTCAGCCGGCGACGGCTCATCGGCAGAGAAGCTGATCTCTTTGACTATGGCCTTGCCCTACTGAAAACCTCCGCCTCACTGGTGTATACAATACAACTGGCGACGGCTGAACAGCTGGCCGTTGCGACTGACTCGCGCGCCCATTTCACATTACTCACTCGGCTTATAGAACGAATGGGCTTCACGATCGAGAATGGGTTGGTCGAACAAGGCATGTCTTAACCAGTACACTCAGGTCTGCTAGAACCTCCGCCCATGTCTGCCCCATCAACGCCCCAAACAATTTCGGATGTCACTGAAGACATTGAGACCGGCAGCGGCAGCGGATTGGGGAGAAGCCGGGATAACGGAATATTCGATCAGATGAGGGCAAATGACGCCGTGTGCTTCTGCTTTGGGTCGAAAGCTGACATTACCTGCCCAGGTCGAGCCTGAACTGCTTGAGCGTTGTCGGTGCAGCTAGCCCGCATTATTCAGGACTCTTCTCCTGCAATCGCCGATCCGCTGTTGCGACAAGCCTGCGGCCGGCGGGCTCGCCCCTCAGACCCTCGACGTACTGCACGAGCACGCCTCTGGTCCTCCGGGCTCCGCGCGCCGGTCTCACGACGCGGCTTGGCGATTTCGCGACGAACAGTCCTGAATAATGCGGGCTTAAAGTGGGGTATCAGGAGGATAGCAACTGCGGCCCTGTCCGGAGAACTCTACTTATTAGACCGCAATGCCTTCAACGATCAGATGCGGGACATCTGTTCGCTTGCATGCTCATATGATAAGTGTTCGATTCTAGAAAGGCCGGCACTTACTCCGCGTCTGACCGATTCCCGCTTCACGCTTCACGAACGACGCTTCACCATCACTCCCCGCTGCCCGCCATGTCGTCGATCAGGGGGCGGTTGATATCGGTACAGCCCATACAGATCAGGTCAAAAAGTTCTTCGTGGTTGGCGACGAAGTTTTTTGCATCCACGAGTTTTTCGCTCATGACCAGGGAATGGCAGGTGTCGCAGAGCATCATCAGGCCGCGTGAGACCCCCACGGTTTTTCTTCCCGTACTTCCAGCCATATCGATTAGACCGATCCTTTCTGCAGGGCCATGAGAAAATCTTCCGTTTCGAGATCGATACCGCATTGCCCGCACTCGTAGGGACGATCATCCTGCGGCACGGCTAATGGCGTCCGCTCCACCCTCCCTCGGCAGACATGATAGAACTTCCCCCTGGCATGCTCATCATCCAGCGGGTCGCTCTCGTAAATCAACACCATGGCGTACCCATTCTCCCCGTCCTCCGTGTGAGTATAGCGAGCCTTGATTCGCAGCCGCAACCTGTGGCCCTGGGACTAGACTTGGAACTGCGCTTCATACAAAGCCGCATAGACTCCTCCACGACGAAGCAAGTCCTCATGCCGGCCCTCCTCGACCAGCCGGCCTCCATCGATGACCAGAATGCGATCGACGTCATGCAGGGTGGACAGCCGATGGGCGATGATGAAAGTGGTCCGCCCCTTGGTCAGTTCAGTCACGGCGTCACGGATCTTCAGCTCGGTTTCCGTGTCGATGTTGGAGGTCGCTTCGTCAAGTATCACGATGGAGGGATCTTTCAACAGCACCCGCGCGATCGACACCCGTTGTTTTTGACCGACCGACAATTTGACTCCCCGCTCACCGATCCAGGTCTCGTACCCTTCCGGTAGGGCTGCGATGAACTCGTGCGCCCGCGCGGCGCGCGCGGCCGCTTCGATGCGTTCTTGACCGGCGTCGAGATCCCCGTAGAGGATATTGTCCCGCACGGTTCCGTTGAATAAAAACGGCTCCTGTTGGACGAACCCGATTTGCCGCCGAACATAGGCCAGGGGCAAATCGCGCAGATCGCACCCGTCGAGCAGAACGGCTCCCTCGGTGACGTCATAGAACCGCATGAGCACCTTGAGCAAGGTACTCTTCCCTGCTCCGCTTGGTCCCACCAATGCCACATGCTCGCCTGCCGCGATGGAGACGGACAGATTCTTGATGACCGGCACGTCGGAACGGTAGTGGAAGGCCACCTGTTCGAATCGAACCGCTCCCAACCCACGATGAGGCGGGGGAACCACGCCCGGCCGGTCGGCCACGTCGGGGATCGCGTCCAGCACCTCAAACACGCGCTCGCTCGCCGCCAGGGCATGTTGCAGCATGTGATTGACGGAATGGATTTGATTGATCGGCACATAGAAGAGGGCCAGGTACGAGAGAAAGAGCACCAGCTCGCCCAGTGTGAGCCGGCCGTCCACCACTTCGCCCGCACCATACCAAAGAATCAAGACGGTTCCGAGGCTGCCGAGCAACATCATCCCCGGGGAATAGACCGACCACAGGAACATCGCTTTGAGATTTGAATCGCTATAGCTGCGACTTAATCGGTCGAACCGAGCTTGTTCATGGGGCTGGCGCATGAACCCCATCGTCTCCCTGATGCCGGACAAGGCGTCCTGCAGGTAGCCGTTGAGTTCGGCGGAATGCTTCCGGATCTGATGGTAGTA
>DASUMN010000305.1:0-12683 GCA_036277675.1 Nitrospira sp.
AAGCCTTTCTTGATCGTGTACCGTATGGAGTTGTGCTGTCCTTTGCCGTTGCCGTGCCAGTCGTTTTTTATTCTACGCAGTGGAGCAGTAATCTGGATTTGCCGAGGTTTGTCTATTGGGGGCTGCCTGCAGGTGTGTGCGTGATGGTCTGTTTATGTGCAGAGGCGCATTTCAATCGATCACCTCGTTGGATGATTTCTGCAGCCGTAGTTGGTGGCGAAATCTCATACCCGCTGTATTTGATACATATGTTTCTGATTGCCGCACTTGGCCGTGTGGTCATGGTCTCTACCTTGAACGTTGTAGAAGGTTTCCTGCTGGCACTACTGTTGTCTTCGGGTGCGGCATATATCGCGTCGCAATATTTTGATAAACCGGTACGAAGGATGCTGAGTGTGGCGTTACTGAAAAGATCGTCTCCGGTGTGAGATCGCCCTGCCCGTCAGCGTGTTCCGATCCGGACAGTACTTTCGCCAATCAGATCAGAGGGCCGACCGAGGGAGGATGGTCTTGCGGGCTCTCAGGTAAATTACTACAATGCACCTTTTGCAGATCGCCAGGAGCATTTACCCAGGAGTCCCCTATGCCTCCTAAGAAGAAGGAATCTGCCAACACACGGGACGCTGTGAAGAGCATTCCAGTCGCGACTGGTTCTGCCGAAGATTTCGAAAAGCTCGGCGTGTTTTACATGGGTCGACCCTACGATTTGGCCGCCAAACAGGCCAAGCCGGGATGGCTACTGTACGACTCGAAAGATCTCGTGACCCACGCGGTCTGCGTCGGCATGACCGGCAGCGGAAAGACGGGCCTCTGTCTTGCGCTGCTGGAAGAAGCGGCGATCGACAACATTCCCGCCATCATCATCGACCCCAAGGGCGACCTGGGAAATCTCATGCTCACGTTTCCTGGGCTCAGGGGTGAGGACTTTCAGCCCTGGATCAATGAAGAGGATGCACGCAAGAAGGGCCTGTCGCCCGCTGATTATGCCAAGGCGCAGGCGGAGCTCTGGACGAAAGGGTTAGCTGGTTGGCGACAGGATGGGGCACGGATCCAACGCCTCCGCGATGCGGCGGAAGTGGCGATCTACACGCCGGGCAGCAACGCGGGGTTGCCGGTGTCCATTCTCAAGTCCTTCGCGGCTCCGGCGGCCGATGTGCTGGAAGATTCGGAGTTGCTGCGTGAGCGGATCAGTACCACGGTCACGAGCCTGTTGGGATTGCTCAGCGTCGAAGCCGATCCGATCCAAAGCCGCGAGCATATTCTCTTATCGACGATCCTCGACCGGACCTGGAAGAACAATGAAGATCTCGACCTGGCGGCATTGATCCACGCCATTCAATCACCGCCGGTGTCCAAAATCGGGGTGATGGATGTCGAGTCCTTCTTTCCTTCGAAGGATCGATTTGCCCTCGCGATGAAGCTGAACAATCTACTCGCGGCGCCGGGGTTTCAGGCCTGGCTCGAAGGCGAGGCGCTCGATATTCAGTCGATCATGTATACCCCTCAAGGGAAACCACGCTTGGCCATTTTCTCCATCGCGCATTTGAACGATGCGGAGCGGATGTTTTTCGTCACACTCTTGCTGAGTCAAATGGTCGGCTGGATGCGAGCGCAATCGGGTACGACCAGCCTCCGTGCCCTCCTCTATATGGATGAGATCTTCGGCTATTTCCCACCGGTGGCCAATCCGCCTTCCAAGCTGCCGTTGATGACCTTGCTCAAGCAAGCGCGAGCATTCGGGCTTGGCGTCGTCCTGGCCACGCAAAATCCCGTCGATCTCGACTATAAAGGCTTGGCCAACACCGGCACCTGGTTCATTGGACGGCTGCAAACGGAGAGGGATAAGGCCCGCGTCCTTGAGGGGTTGGAAGGGGCCTCAACCAGTGCTGGAAAGAAGTTTGACCGCGGGCAGATGGAGCAGACGCTGGCTGGCCTCGGCAACCGCATCTTTCTGATGAATAACGTGCATGAAGACGAGCCGGTCGTGTTTGAAACACGCTGGTGCCTGTCCTATCTGCGGGGACCGTTAACCAGAACGCAAATCAAGCAATTGATGGATCCAGCAACACGTGAGACGTTAAACGTGAAACGTGAAACGTCCGTGGCGAAGTCTTCGGCTTCGAACGCTTCACGCTTCACGCTTCACGCCTCGCGTCCGATGTTGCCGCCGGATGTGCCGCAGCATTTTGTGCCGCTGCGTGGAACACATCCAGATGGCAGCGAGTTGGTCTACGTCCCGATGCTGCTCGGTTCGGCTCAGGTCCGTTTCTCCGACTCAAAGAGCGGGGTCGACAGCACGCAAGACGTGACGGTCTTGGCACCAATGGTCGAGGGCCCGGTAGCCGTCGATTGGGATCAGGCGATTGCGGCAGATTTCGCGGTGGCCGATCTCGAACCGGCGCCGTCGGAGGGGGCGCAGTTTCTCACGCTTCCCACCAGTGCGGGCCAGGCGAGGAGCTATGCCGATTGGAACAAGGATTTCGGGAGCTGGCTCTTCAGGACACAGAAGGTGGAACTCTTCAGGAGCCCCAGCGCGAAAGAGGTGTCCACGCCCGGCGAGTTCGAACGCGATTTTCGCGTGCGGATTCAGCAGAGCGGCCGGGAACAGCGGGACAAGGCGGCGGAAGCACTGCGTCAAAAATATGCGCCGAAGATCGCCTCGTTGGAAGAGCGCATCAGGCGGGCGGGGCAACAGAAGGAGAAACAGGAAGCCGAAGCCCGTTCCAGCCAAGTGCAGGCGGCGATTTCTGTCGGCGCGTCCATCTTAGGTGCCTTCCTGGGGCGTAAGACCATCAGCTCGGCGAATATTGGGCGCGCCACCACCGCGATTCGCGGAGCCGGGCGTGTCATGAAAGAATCGCAGGACGTCGGGCGGGCTGAAGAAAACATCATCGTAGTGCAACAGCAACTCGTTGATCTTGAGGCGCAGTTCAAGTCGGAACGCGATGCACTCGCCGCGGCCACCGACCCGTTGAATGAAAAACTCGACACAATCTCGATCAAGCCCACCAAGTCCAACATTGCCGTCAAGCTTGTGGCGCTCGCCTGGACGCCTCATTGGCGGGACCGCGCTGGTGCACTGGCGCCGGCGTGGCAATAGCCACGCCCCGTCAAACGTCACTCGTCATGCGCCGTCTGCGAGATACGCTTCACGAGATGCTCCGCACGTCAGTGTTTTTTGTCCTTCTGCATGATCTTGTCGGTCCACGCGAGCAGAATGGCGGACGCGAGAAATGTCATGTGGATGAAGATCTTCCACTTGATGTGTTCGGGGTTCTCGTTTGCCACGTCGACGAAGGCCTTCAGCAAATGGATGCTGGAGATGCCGATCAAAGACGCTGCCAGCTTGATCTTGATGGTCCCCGGATCGACATGCGTCAGCCAGTCCGGCCGGTCGGGGTGTGAGTCCAGGTCCAGCTTGCTGACGAACGTGGCATAGCCGCCGATGACCACCATGGTCAGCAGATTCGCCACCATCGTCACGTCGATCAACCCCAACACGCCCAACATGAAGACGGTTTCCTCCATCTTATGGATGTGGGTCACCATCTCCCAGAGCTCGACCAAAAATTTGTACGCATAGAGCAGCTCCGCCACGATGAGCCCGGCGTACAACGGGGCTTGAATCCACCGGCTGGCGAACACCACGAATTCAAAGCCGCGCTCGATGGCGTTACTGGGGGGAGAGATCTGTTTCTGCATCGCAACGGGAGACGGTGACGAATGCTCGGCCATCAGTGTTCCTTCTGTGAAGAAGCGGACGGAACCGTTCACTATGGACAGCGCCGTATCCTAGTGACTGAATCTACGGCTGTCAATTTGAAGTCACTGGATGGGTGCACAGGTGCGTCATCCCCTCGCGTAGAGAGCCGGTAATGGCGAAGTCGAGGGCCGTCTGAAAATGGCCCATGAGCAGATCTTGCAATTTGAGTACAAGACTCTTCTCCGGCTCGATGAGCAGAATAGAGGTCGACCGTAACGGTGGCGCTGAGAGCATGGCTTCAGAGCGGCTCCCTTGATGAGACCGTGGAGGATCGACGGTACTTTCTCGGAATCGCACGCCGAATCTTGAGCGCACCATGCCGCAGTCCATCATCGGTCTGCTGGTCAGACTGATTCGCTCTGAATCATCATGAACCGTGTGGGTTAGCTAGTCTCGACGAGGGAAGAGAGGGGTTGTCCCTTTATGTACCAGGCTACGGCTTCGGTGCGTCGACTCACACCGAGTTTGTCGTAGATGTTTGCCAGATAGTTTTTGATCGTCTTGTCGCTGAGACCTAGTTGTGTGGCGATTTCTTTATTGGTTCTGCCTTGCGCGAGAAGCGGCATGATCAGTCGCTCTTGGGACGATAGCTGGATCGGCCTGTGGACGCGACCGTCGGAACTTGCGCTGGTTTGAATCCACCGAAAGGTTTGTTGGGTGATGCGTGAATCCAGGTAGCCACGCCCCCCAGCGACAATGCGAATGGCGTGCGTAAGTTCGTCCGGCTTCACATCCTTGAGCAGATAGCCGTGCGCGCCGCCTCGGATCGCGGCGGCGACCGTGGCTTCCTCGGCGTAGCTGGTCAAGACCAGGACTCTGAGCTGTGGCATCTCCGACAGCAACTGCCTGCAGGCATCCAGGCCAGAAATATCGGGCAGTTTCATGTCAAGCAAGACCAACTGTGGGTGAAGTCGCCTCGTGATGGCGAGGGCGTTCGCGCACGTGTCAGCTTCACCCACGACGCGCAGGTCCGATTCTTGATCGAGAAGGGCGCGCAATCCCTTTCGGACCAGCTCGTGATCGTCAAGAATGACAATGCGAATCGGTGGCTTCATACAGAGGCCAGTATCGGTCCCAACGATAATTCCGCCGTGATGTCGGTCCCATGGCCAGGTTCGGACCGCACCCGCAAGGTGCCTCCCATCTTCTTCGCGCGCGCCTCCATATTCGCGAGGCCGTAGCCTTGCTTGAGCGACCCCGCTGCTGTGGCGAATCCGGTGCCGTCATCGCGGACGGAGATCCGAATTTGCTCTCCGCGTTTGCGGATCGCAATTTTTACCTGGACAGCGTGGGCATGGCGGGCGCAGTTGCTGAGCGCCTCCCGTACGATGTTCAGGATTTCTCGCTCTTCTTCCTTGGTCAGTACCTCGATGGCGGCAGGCTGAAGATCCAAGGTGATGCGCATCTGGCCGATCTGATCGTAGATTGCTTTCAACGATTGGAGCTCCGCGGTGAGGTCGAACTCCTGCACGACACCCTCGTCTAGCCCACGAATCATCTGCCGGATGTCATGAATGAGCCGATTGATCTGCGCAATGGTGTGGGCGTGAATCTGTTCAGACTCCGGGGTTGTGTGATGGTGCTTCCGCCGCGCGGTCTCCAGGTTCAAGCCGATTGCGTAGAGCGACTGCAGGACGCAATCATGGAGATCCTGGCTGATGCGAGAACGGTTTTCCAAGAGGGTGCTCATCCGCTGTTCCATGGCCGTGAGCGCACTGACGAGGTCTTCCTCTCTTGGCTCCGGGAAGTGAACGTGCGAACAGCTTTCGTGCTGTTGTGGCTTGGGCTGTCCATTGGTACGTGCGTGTGGTGAGGCGCTGACAGAACGCCCACATCCATCAAGAAGCTGGAACCCCCTTCGGTCTTTTACCACGGGCATGATCCTTTCCTTCCTGGCGTGAAAACGGTGAGTTCTGACAAAGTCAGACCCTGACTGTGCCTTGGTACACGAATGCGTGCGACCTCGTCACCTGGCGTACTAGCCAGGTGACGGATGACGCGAATTTTGAGACATCACCACCCGGTCCCGCTGTGTGGTGTGTCGTGGGTCTCAGGCAGACAGGCGCTGATTGAAAGGAGGCTCGAGATGCAGGGGTTGAAGGATGTCGAATTCCGGGAAGGGGAGTTCACGGTACGGACGTTGCGTGAAGAGGAACTCAAAGATTCCTACCGGTTCAGGCACAGAGTTTTTGCCGAGCAGCTGAAGTGGGTGCCTGCTTCACCAGATGGCGAGGAAATGGATCTCTACGACTTGTGGGGGAAAACCGTGGGAGTCCTTGGGTATGACGGAACCTTACTGGGGATGGCACGACTGCTTCCTGCGTCTGGACAGTTCATGCTGGAGAAGGATTTCGGCGCACTCCTTCCCCCGGAATACAGGATCAGGAAAGCCTCGGATACCGCGGAAATTACCAGGCTGGCTGTTGATCCCGACATTCGTGATGCCAAGCTTTCAACGGCCATCATGCTGTCGGTGTTGAAAGGGATTTATCAGTGGGCAGTGGAGAACGAGATTCGGTACTACTACCTCGAAGTTGAACATCGGTTCTTGCGCGCGCTTCGGATGCTAGGCTTCCCGTGCGAACCGATCGGTCCGGTGGTCAAGCTTCCCCCGGCCGGCGCGAGCGCGGTAGCCGCTCTCTATGACATGGTGAAGTTCGATGAGGGAAACGGGCAGAAGCGTCCGGATTTTCTGCAGTGGATCTCCACAATCCAGATGGCCGATGGGAGGGTGATCTCAGGGCGAACGTCGGTGTTCAGCAGTGTCGGTCAAGTCGATCCGGTGAATCCCGGGTTAGTGGCAGTTGGCGATGCGCAGATGTCTCCCAAGGATGTTCTTGCCTAGGGCAGAAGGGTTGTAGGACAAGGGAGTGCCTTACACCACGTTGGGCAAGCCGTGTTCAATGGCAGTGGCGACGGCTTGGGATCGTGAGGTGACATTCAGCTTGGTAAAGATGCTTTGCACATGGAACCGGATGGTCCGTTCTGTGACACCCATGATTTGCGCGACTTCCCAATTGGTTTTCCCTTTCTTGACCCAATTGAGGATCGTCAACTCCCGCAGGGTCAGTTGCTTGACGCATTGATCCAACGATTGAGCGTTGGCCGGAGCGGTGCGCAGGAGGGCCAGGTGGATATGATATCCAAAATACTCCACCAGCGGGACATAGCGAGAGGCATCGATCTGATCGGATGACGCGAAGGAGCAAAATGTTGCGGTTTTGCAGGCGGGATCTGCAGATCCCGTGGTGATCCCATCGACCAGCCCAAATTCTCGTGCAGTATCGACAAATTCCCGTTGCTTCTCGGACGTGGCTCTCTTATAGATTTCCTGCCAATGTTGCGTGCCGGGGTTCTGTAGCGCCGACTGTAGGACGGGGTCGACCTCAAAGAAGCCCTTTTGCCAATAGAGGCGCAGCCACTCATCCGGGTAGCTCACATTGACCACATTGGTAAATCCTCCGAAGGCCCCATTGGATGTCAGTGAGGCGAGGCCGCCGATGACTCGCGAAAAGTGAAACAGATTCTGGAATCGCAGGAGCGCCTCTTTGACATCAGCGGTTGTATCCGCTGTGGTTGTGTAATGGAGTGCCTCAATGAAGTGTTCGCACTCTCTCTTCGAAAGTTGTTGAAACAGTTGCTTGGGGAAAGATGGCTTCTCGGAGGAAACAGCCATAGAGCCCTCCTGATTTGAGAGGAAGTAGATCGACCCTATCATAGATGTTGGGGGAAATACGAGATAAGGCCAAACGTGTCATTTGGATAGATCCAAATGGATCTATCCATTGTCCTAGTCGAATAGGAGTATTCTCCTGTATAGAAATGGGAGATACGATCCACAGGGCTTAGATTTGCGTGAGCGCATTCTTCATATGGCACGAGACCGCACCACGCTTCTCACGATTTTTCTAGGGGGGGCGATCCTGTTCTTTGTCCCGTCTGGTGTGGAGGCGCAAGCCCTTCGCTTTCAGCCTCAAGGGGTCGTCGCGGCAGGCCAGGGGAATGCCTTTTCCGCGCAAGCCGATGATCCGTCAGCGATTCACTACAATCCCGCCGCGCTCAGTCAAGTCAAGGGTGTGCAAGGCCTGTTCGGCACCGCCTTGCTCGGAGGCTCGATTCAGGCCAGGAGTGCGTCAGGGGCTGAGACTCACGGCGACTTCGCAGGTGTGATCGCCTTTCCTCCCCCGGCGCACAGTTATATCAGTGCCAACCTCGAGGCGCTCGGCCTGCCACGCTTGTCTGCTGTGACGGTGGGACTTGGCCTGAACTCGCCGTTCGGCCTCCTCACACGGTATCCGGCGGACGGCCCGTTCAATACGGCTGCGACCTTCGCCGCCCTGCCGCTGCTCGCGATCAAGCCGACGATCGCCTATCAATTGACCGACTCTGTGTCAGTGGGAGTGAGTGCGGATATCTATACCTTCGCGCCGTTTCTCGGGCAAGGGCACGCGGAACAAAAATTGGTTGGGGCGGGAGCCCTCGGCATTCCAGCAGGTGCGCCCGTTGAACTCAACGGAACGGGAACGGGTGCTGGCGCGACGGTCAGTATCCTTGTGACACCACTGAGAAACGACGATGGTAAGCCACGGATCTCTATCGGCGTGATTTACAGGACTCAGGTCGTCCTGCCATTGAGCGGAGCCTTGTTGATCGGAGGCACCAAAGTGGCCGATGCCTCCACGAATCTGGTGCTCCCCCAAATTGTGACCGGGGCTGTTGCCGTGTGGCCGGTCCGGAATTCTGAGCGCGAGTGGAAAATCGAGGTCGATGCGGAGTTTGTGGGGTGGGGTTCCTATCGGAATCTCGATGTGCAGTTGTCCAATGGAGCCATGATTCCACAACCGGCAGGATGGAAAAACGTCCCGGTCGTTGCGGTTGGGACTGAGTTCAAGTGGTTGGATCCGAGCTGGCTCCCGCATTGGGACATCGCCGTGCGATCCGGCTACACGCGGACAGAAAACCCCGTGCCCACTGCCACGTTCAACCCTGCCACGATTTCCCTTTCCGCTCACACGCTCTCGGTGGGTGCGGGACTTCTGTGTAAAGGCTCTGGGAAGTTTGTGGGACTGATCCCATGTGGCGGGGAATCTGCCATGTGGCCGAAGGCGATCGGACTTGATGTGGCCTATCAGGAATGGTTTTATGACTCATTCCAGGTGGCCGGCAATGTGAATCCGACGGTCAATGGATCCTACGACGCGAGTATTCATCTGGGCACGTTCAGCTTCCGATTCTTATTCTAGCCTGGGATGCGAGCGCGCTGGAGACGTGGAGGCTGTTTCCGAGGGCACGGGCCAATTTTTCAACGCCTCCCGTAGACGCAGCATGGTGTCGGTGTTCAATCCTGCCGCGCGAAGGGCGTCGTCGCTGGCCGCTGCCAGTTGATCGAGACTCCCGAACTGATTCAGCAGACGATTGCGCCGCATCGCACCGATGCCGGTCACCTGATCCAGCACCGATGCCAGGAGGGATTGGCCGCGCAGCTTGCGATGGAACGTGATGGCGAAACGGTGCGCCTCATCGCGGATCCGCTGAAGCAGGTGAGTGGCCGGAGAATGCGGCTTGAGGACGATCGGATTCTTTCTTCCCGCCAGGAACACACGCTCCTCCTTCTCGCCGCGGGCCTTCGCCAATCCCAGAATCGGCAGGGACTGGTGCCCGGTGTCTTTGAGCCCCTCCAATGCGGCACCCAGTTGGCCGAGGCCGCCGTCGATGAGGATCAGATCCGGCTGAGCCAGGTGCTCCTCCCGCCCGTACCGCCGCGTGACCACTTCTTTCATGCTTGCGAAGTCATTGGCTCCTTCGACGGTCTGGATCTTGAACCGCCGGTAATCCGCCTTCTTCATCTGTCCGTCCTCCCAGACGACCATCGAGGCGACAGACTGGTTGCCCAGGGTATTCGAGATGTCGAAGCCTTCGATCCGGCGCGGCGCCTGCTCCAGTCGTAGCATCCGTTTCAGCTCTTCACCGGCTTGCCGGTCCAATTCTACGTCGCGCAAATGGTCGGCGGCGGCCGCCGCCGCATTCTCCTCGGCCAGCAACACCAGCTGATGTTTCACGCCGCGTTCCGGCGCCAGCACGCGGACAGATTCTCCGCGTTTGTCGGACAGCCACTCTTCGATCAGCGCCGTGTCTTCAAGATTGGTTGGGACCAGCACTTCTTTCGGCGGTTGGCCGTCTTTATTGTAGAACTGCTCGATGGCGGACCGAACCAATTCCTCGTCCGGCGCATCGGCCGATTGGGGCCAGAAGAAATCCTTGCGGCCGATCAGCAGCCCGCCACGCACGAAGAGGATCTGGAGATCCACCCCCGCGCCTTGCCGGGCTAAGCCGATGACATCCTGTTCGGTTGCTGAGGTCTGCGTGATGCGTTGCTTCTCCAGCATTCGTTCGATCTTGAACAAGCGGTCTCGCACGCGCGCGGCTTCCTCGAACTCCTCCCGTTCGGCCGCGGCTTCCATCCGGGCGCGAAGGCTGTCCAGCAACTCATGGTCCCGTCCTTCGAGGAATTGGCGGACTTGTTTGACGATTTGATGATAGTCCTCTCTCGACTGATTGCCGGTACAGGGGGCCATGCAGCGTTTGATTTCAAACTCAATGCAGGCACGATCGGCGGTCCCGTCGATCTCGATCGTACAGGTCGCCAGCGGGAAGACGTGCTTGATCACCTTCAAGGTTTCGCGCAAGGCGTTGGCCGGGGTATAGGGTCCATAGTACAGCGCGCCGTCCTTCTGGACGCGGCGCACGATCGACAAGCGTGGGAAATCGTCCTTGATGGGCAGCCGCACATAAGGGTACTGCTTGTCGTCGCGCAAGACGATGTTGAAGCGGGGTTTGTGGCGTTTGACCAGGTTGCTTTCGAGAATCAGGGCTTCGAGCTCCGACCGGGTCACCATTGTTTCCATGTCAGCCACCTGGCTGACGAGCAGCGTGGTCTTTGGACTATGGTCTGCGCCTTTCTGAAAGTAGGACCGGACACGGTCGGCAAGCACCGCGGCTTTTCCGATGTAGACGATCTCTCCTTGCCCGTTCTTGAACAGATACACACCGGGAGTGTCTGGCAGATGGGAGAGTTTGGATTGGAGGGCGTCGATCGTCATGCGTCAGCCGTCATTCGTCAAACGCAAGGATACCAGGATCCGAACGAAAATTTCTTCCGATTGACGTATGGCGATTGACGTTATCGCAGCGTTCTCACGAATGATGGGCTTAATGTGCCACGGGCGACTTCGGCCACTGGCCCTTTCATGGTGAGGTTGAAGTCAGGCGCTACGTCGATGTTCAACGTGCCGCCCGGCATGTTGACCGTCACCGGGCTCTTCACCAGCCCGAGCCGCACCGCGGCGCTGGCCGCGGCGCACGACGACGAGCCGGACGCTTGGGTTTCTCCTGCGCCGCGCTCCCAAATGAGGATAAAGATGCCCTTCGGCCCGGTTGGAACAGCCAACTGGACGTTGGTCCGTTTCGGAAACAGGCGGTGGTTTTCCAGTGCCGGACCAAGCGCCAAGAGTTCGTCCCGTGACCAGGTGTCACCGGCCGGCTTGAAGACGACGCAATGGGGATTGCCCACGCTCACGCCGGTGAAGATCAACGAGCGGCCTGCGGCGTCGATGGGCTGCTGGATCAATTCCGGTACAGTGAGGGTACAGGGAAGAGCGGCCGGCGTGAAGGTGGCCGGTCCCATTTCAACAGTGGCCGCGCTTGCATCGCCATGGCGATCGACGTGTAAGGTGATCGTCACGAGCCCGCCTTTTGTCTCCACAGTGAATTGTTTCTTCTTCGTTTTGCCGGTCGCATGGAGATAGCGCGCGAAGATCCTGAGGCCGTTACCTGATTTTTCCGCTTCGCTGCCGTCCGGATTGAAGATCCGCAGGCCGAAATCGGCCTTCTTCGACGGGACCAAGGATAAAATCCCGTCGCTGCCCAGTCCCCAGTTGCGGTCACAGACTGATTTGATGGCTTTTGGGGTAAGTGTGAACGTCAGCTCCTTGGGGTCCATCACGATATAGTCGTTCCCAAGCCCATGTCCGCGGAAAAACCCGTTTTTCATCGGCATCTCCTTATGGAATATCTCATTACACGATCTTTACCCCGGCCGGCCTTTCAATCAATTCGATCTCGTAGCCGTCTGGGGCATCGATGAAAATGAAGCGACTGCCGGAGGAAGTCTTGGTCGGACCGTCGGTGATCTTGATACCCTTCTGGTTCAAAGCTGTGATCGTGTTCTCGAGATTTTCTACTTGAAAAGCGAGGTGTACGAGATCTTCCTGGACTTTTACCGGCCCACTGGGAGGAAAACTGGTCAATTCGATCAGTTCGTCGCTGTTGGGCACTTTCAAGAAGGCGAGATGCGATCCGCGAGGAGAGGTCTTCCGTTCGATGACCTCAAGGTCCAGGACTGATGTGTAAAACTGGATCGTTTCGTCCAAATCACTGACCCGCATACGGGTGTGGAGGAGTTTCTTGATCCCAACGTCTGCCATAGTCTGATCCCACTATGCCGAAGGTGCGGGAACTATTTCAACCTGTGGGGACCCATCAGTTGAACGATCCGTGACGCATCATTATTATTTGAACAGGCAACAGCGAATATGGCCATGGTCAAACCTATCCCGCGCGCGTTTTTCAACCGGCCCACCCTCACCGTGGCGCGATCCCTGGTTGGGAAATATCTGGTGCGGGAACATGGTAAGGGAACTATTGCCGGTAAGATCATCGAGGTCGAAGCCTACATCGGGTCGAACGATAAAGCGTGCCATGCTTCGAAAGGGAGGACGGGCAGAACCGATGTCATGTTCGGCCCTGCCGGCGTCGCCTATGTGTATCTCATTTACGGGATGTACCACTGCCTCAACGTTGTGACGGAACGAGAGGAGTTTCCTGCAGCGGTCTTGATTCGGGCGGTGGAGGTCGACGGTGA